>JBPEXC010000028.1:0-19667 GCA_052032035.1 Acidimicrobiales bacterium
TGCCGTCGAGGGATCGGAGTCGGGCCAGGTCGAGCTCGAGGGTCATGGGAGGCAGTGTCCCACGCCGGCGGCTACTTCCAGGTCTGGCCGCCGCCGAACACGTTCAGCTTCTCGCCGGTGACGTACGACGCCTTGTCGGACACGAAGAAGCGCACGGCATCCGCGATGTCGGCCGGCACGCAGACCCGGCCGAACGGCATGCCCTCGGCGAGGGTCGAGATGTCGTCGATCCCGGCCGCGCCCTTGACGAGGCGGCGACCCATGTCGGTGTCGACCAGGCCGGGGGCCACGATGTTGACCCGGGTGCCGTAGGGGCGTTCCTCCTTGGCCAGCGTGAGGGCGAGCGCCTCGAGGGCGGCCTTGGCCATGTTGTAGGGCGCCCCGTTGGCGGCGTGGCCGAGGGTGGCGACCGAGGAGATCACCACGACGTCGCCGCGCTCCTGTTCCCGCAGGATCGGGGCGACCAAGGAGCAGAGGTGATGGGCGCCGAGGGCGTGGGTCGACATCACACGCTGGAGTTCGTCGGGGTCGGTGTCGACGACGGTGCGGCCCCGACTGGCGATGCCGCCGTTCGACACCAACACGTCGATGCGTCCGAAGTGGTCTCGCACCGCGGCGACGACGGCCTCGTTGTCGGCGACAACCGACACGTCGCCCTGCACGGCCAGGCCCTGCCGGCCCAGCTTCTCGATCTCGGCAACGGTCTCGGCCGCGGCGTCGCCGTCGCGGCGATACGTCACCGCCACGTCGAAGCCGTCCTCGGCGAGGCCGAGGGCGATGCCCGCCCCGATCCCTCGTCCGCCACCAGTCACCAGTGCCACGCGTGCGCTCATGGCCACCGGTCTACGCGTTCTCCTGCTCCTCGGCCAACTCCATCCACCGCTCCTCGGTCTCGGCGAGCTCGGTCTCGACCGCGGCGAGGTCGCGTCCGAGCTCGGCGAGGCGGGTGTGGTCGATGCCGGCGGGGTCGGCGGTGGCGGTGTCGAGGGCGGCGCGGAGGTCGTCGCGTTTGCGTTCGAGCTTCGCCATCGCCTTCTCGGTGTCGCGCAGCTGACGACCGATCGTCGACTTCGATCGGCCGGCGCCGTCCTTGGTGCGGGTGTCGCCCTTGCGGACCCGCTTGCCGGTGTCGCCGGCGGCCGCCCTCTGGGCCCGTCGGTGGTCGTCCCAGGCCTGGAACCCGCCGGGCCAGCGGGTGGCGGTGCCGTCGTCGATCACGAGGGCGTCGGCCACGACCCGCTGGAGGAACGCCCGGTCGTGGGACACGACGACGACGGCGCCGGGCCAGTCCTCGAGGAAGTCCTCGAGCGCTCGGAGGGTCTCGATGTCGAGGTCGTTGGTCGGCTCGTCGAGCAGCAACACGTTCGGCTTGGCCGCCAGCACCGTCATCAGCTCGAGGCGGCGACGCTCGCCGCCCGACAGCGAGTGGACCTCGGCCCACTGGGCGTCGGTGTCGAACCAGAACGCCTCGAGCAGCCGGGCGTCGGTCCAGTCGGGCTTCCGATCGGGACCTGCCACCACCTCGCGGACGCGGGCGTTTGGGTCGAGGTCGTTGCCGGCCTGGCGGTAGTAGCCGAGCCGCACGGTCGTCCCCCACACGACCTCGCCACCCGCCGGCTGGGTGCGCTTCGCGATCAGGTCGAGCAGGGTCGACTTGCCCGCACCGTTGGGCCCCACGATCCCGAGCCGCTCCCGGTTGTCGAGCAGGAGCTCGACACCGTCGAACAACACCCGCCCGTCGGGGGCGGTGCCCGTGAGGTCGTGGAGTTCGACCACGACGTCGCCGAGGCGTGGCGTGGGGAACTCGAGGTGGAGGTTGGCGGGCCGGGCGGGGCCCTCGGGTCGCTCGTCGATCAGGGCCTTGGCCGCCTGGATGCGGGCCTTCGGCTTCGACGTGCGGGCCTTGGCCCCTCGACGCAGCCAGGCCAGCTCGGCCCGGGCCAGGTTGCGGCGGACCGACTCGGCCTCTGCGGCCGCCACCTCGCGGTCGGCCTTGGCCTCGAGGTAGGAGTCGTAGTTGCCCTCGTGCACGTAGGCCGACCCGCGGTCGAGTTCGAGCATCCGGGTGGTGACCTTGTCGAGGAGGTGCCGATCGTGGGTGACCAGGATCAGGCCACGCCGGTCGGCCGCCAGGTACTCCTCGAGCCAGGTGATGCCGTCGAGGTCGAGATGGTTGGTGGGCTCGTCGAGCACGAGCAGGTCGCTCGGCTGCACCAGGGCGCGGGCCAACGCCACCCGCTTCGCCTCGCCTCCGGAGAGTTCGTCGGTGTTGCGCTCGAGGTGGCCGCCCATGCCGAGGTGCGACAAAACCTTCTCGGCCTCCCACCGACGTTCGGCCCCATCGTCGGCCCGGACCAGTTCGCCGAGCACGGCGTCGAGCACGGAGCCGTCGGGCAGCGACGCCGCCTGGTCGAGCATCACGACCCGCACGTCGCGCCCGAAGCGGACGGTGCCCGACTCGGGTTCGTTCTGCCCGGTGAGCACCCGCAGCAGGGTCGACTTGCCGGTGCCGTTGATCCCGACGACGCCGAGGTGGTCGCCGCTCGACACCGTCACCGACACGTCGGTGAACAGCGGTCGATCGGGTCGGGACATCGAGACCTCGACGGCGTCCAAGAGGATCATCGCGGGCACGCTAGCGTGAGGAAGATGTCGGGAATCCTGAGCGAGCCCCTCGATCTGAACGGGCCCCGGCGCCGCAAGCCGGAGTACCCCAAGCTGCCGGCCGAGCAGGGCCTCACCGTGCGGCACCGCACCGGCGGCTACGTCGGCACGATCCTGCGGTTCACGCCCGACTTCGTGGTGATCCGCGACACCAACGGTCGCGACCAGACCCTGCGGAACGAGAAGGGAGCGTTCAGCCACAACGGCCAGACGGTCACCCTCGTCGCCCCGAAGCCGAAGGCCAAGCCGGCCAGTCGCACGGCGTCGGGATCGGTCGCCCTCGACAACGTCAAGGCCCGGGTCGCCCAGCCGAGCCGCATCCTCGTCGAGGGCCTGCACGACGCCGAGCTCGTCGAGAAGGTGTGGGGCGAGGACCTGCGCATCGAGGGCGTCGTCGTCGAGCCGCTCCACGGCGCCGACGACCTCGAGGAGGTGGTCCGCCGGTTCGGCCCGACCCCCACCCGCCGCCTCGGCATCCTGCTCGACCACCTGGTCGACGGGTCGAAGGAGACCCGGATCGCGTCGACGATCGACCACCCCAACGTGCTGATCACCGGCCACCCCTACGTCGACGTGTGGGAGGCGGTGCGGCCGGCGGTGCTCGGGATCGAAGCGTGGCCCCGGATCCCCAAGGGCCAGGACTGGAAGCGGGGCGTGTGCCAGGCGTTCCGATTCGACGGTGAACCCGGCGAGCTCTGGAAGCGCATCCTGGCCCAGGTCACCAGCTACGCCGATCTCGAGCCGGGCCTCGTCGGGGCGGTGGAACAGCTGATCGACTTCGTGTCGCCGCCGCCGCGCACGTGACCGAGGTGCCGGTGACCGGCCGGGACCTCAGCCCCGTCGAGCGGGGCGGGCGTGGTCGCCGGGGGCGACGAGGGTGCGGCTGACCTCGAGCGGCGTCAGACCGTCGGCGACCGGCGTCGCGTCGGCCGTCCGGGGCTTGAACCAGCGCAGCGGGTCGACCCCGTCGGGGCGCACCGGCGCGTTGAACAGGTAGCCCTGCATGATCTCGACGCCGAGCCCCATCAGCTCCTTCACCTGATCGTTGCGTTCGACCCCCTCCGCCACGACCCGGAGGTCGAGGGCCCGGGCCATCGCGACGATCGCCTCGATGATCGCCCGATCCGACTGCCCGGAGCCGATCTGGTCGACGAAGGTCTTGTCGATCTTGAGGGTCGACACCATGTCGAACTGCTTCACGTAGCTGAGTGACGACTGGCCGGTGCCGAAGTCGTCGATCGCCAGGCCGACGCCGATGTCGCGGATGTCGCGGAGGCGGCCGATCCCGTCCTTGAGATGGTCGACGATCGTGTCCTCCACGATCTCGAGGACGAGCTGCTCGGGCGGCAGGCCGCTCCAGGTGATGACGTCCTGCACCAGGAACGGGAAGTTGGCGTCGAGGAGCTGCTGCTCGGCGACGTTGACACTGATCTTCACGTCGCGGGCGTCGGGGCTGAGGTGGTTCCAGACGGCGAGCTGGGCGCAGGCCTCCCGGAGCACGAGCTCGCCGATCCGGCTCATCATGCCGGCTTCCTCCGCGACGGCCAGGAACTGGCCGGGGCTCATCTCCCCGCGGGTCGGGTGGTGCCAGCGGACGAGGGCCTCGAAGCCGTAGAGCCGTTTGGTCCGGACGTTGACGAGGGGCTGGTAGACGACCGAGAGCTGGTCCTCCTCGAGCGCCTTGTTGAGGTCGCGCTCGATGTCGAGCCGGTCGATCACCTGGAGGCGCTGCGCCTCGTCGAAGAGGGCGTAGCCCGACTTCGCCTTCTTCGCCTTGTACATGGCGGCGTCGGCGTCGCGCACCAGGTCCTCGCCCCGGCGGGTGTCGCCGGGCCGGGCCACGGTCACGCCGATCGAGGTGCCGATCACCTGCGACCCGCCCCGCAGCGAGACCGGTTCCTCGAAGGCCTTGAGGATCTGGCGAGCGACGGCCTCGACCGACGCGTCGGTGAGGAGCTCGCGACACACGACCACGAACTCGTCGCCGCCGAAGCGAGCGACGACGTCGCTGCTGCGCACGGTGCCCCGCAGCCGGCTGGCCACGATCTTCAGCAGCTCGTCGCCGGCGTCGTGACCCATCGAGTCGTTGATGACCTTGAAGCGGTCGAGGTCGAGGAACAGCACCCCGAGGACGGTCTCGGACTTGCGAGCCTTGGCGATCGAGTGGTCGAGCTCGTTCCACAGGCCGACCCGGTTGAGCAGGTCGGTGAGCTGGTCGGTGCGGGCGTCGCGTTCGGCGGTGGCGAACTTCTCGGCCGACGCCCGGTTGGCCCACGTCGACCACAGGGCGCTCACGCCGGCGCTGATCGCGGCGAACGCCCCGGTCGACGCAGCGATCACCAACTGCGACTGGGTCAGTTCGCGGATGAAGAACACCACCGCGATGAAGACGCCGGTGCCGGCGATGCCGGAACCGATGATCAATCCGGGGGACGCGCCCAGGCGGTGCTCGCTCATCCTGGTTCTCAACGGCCACTCGTCGCAGATCTTGAGTCGCTCAGGTCGACGGTCCCGATGCCGATAGTCGGTCTGATGCCCTCCGACGCCCCTTCGCCGGAAAATCGGCCAGCCGACTCGCCCTCGACGGGCGACGGCGTGGCTCCCGATCTCGCCCGATCCCGCCACGCCCTGCTGGCCGAGGCGTTCGAGACATTGGCCCTCGGCCTCGGACCGTTCATCGACGAGCGGATGGGCGACTACTTCCACGACGAACTGTCGTGGGAGGAGACGGCCGCCAACCGCATGGGCCGGGCCCACGACCACGGGGCCACCGACCCGCTCTTCCAGCTCCTGGTGTTGCGGCGCTTCTGGGGACCGGTGTTCGCCGAGTTCTTCGGCGAGGACCTCCGTCCGCTGATCGGCCAGATCATCGAGGCCCGCAACCTCTGGGCGCACTTCAACCTCCCCGACGACGCTGACTACATCGACCGGATGCTGCTGACGATCGAACGCCTCGTCGCCCCGGTCGCCCCCGACGCCACCTCGGGGTTGCGGGCGCTGCGGACGCGGCTGCGCAACCCGACACCGACGCCCGAAGACCTCGACCCGACGCCGTCGATCGACGGCGAGCGGCTCCGCCGCCAACTCGCCGAGAGCGAGGGCGCGTTCTCCGAGCTGCAGGACGAGTACAACGACCTCGCCGCCCAGCTCGAGGTGTCGCGCAAGGCCGCCCTCGGGCGTCAGCACCGGATCACCACGATCGAACAACAGCTGTCGGCGGTCCACAACCGGTCCGACATCCTCGCCTCCTACCTCGAGGAGGAGCGCAACACCCGCCAGCGCATCGAATGGCTGTTCGTCGGCCTGATCGCCGCGCTGATGGTGCTGATGCTCCTCGTCGCCGGATGACGGGTTGCCGGATGACGGTCGCCGGCTGACCGTTCGTCTTTCGGAGGTTGCCGCCACTGTCGTAGCGTGTCCCGCCATGGAACTACGTCTCGACGGCAAGGTCGCGCTCGTCACCGGGGGCTCCCGGGGAATCGGCAAGGAAATCGCCCGCACGTTCGCAGCGGCCGGCGCCAAGGTGATGATCGTGTCTCGCAAGGCGGAGACGCTCGAAGAGGCGGCCGAGGAGATCGGCAACGGCTGCGCCTGGCACTCGGCCAACATCGGCGACGCCGACAGCGCGCAGGCCGCGGTGGCGGCCACGATCGAGACGTTCGGCGGCCTCGACATCCTCGTCAACAACGCCGCCACCAACCCCTACGCCGGGCCGATGATCGACGTCGACCTGCCGCGCTGGGACAAGACGATCCAGGTGAACCTCACCGCTCCCCTGCTGTGGACCCAGGCTGCCTGGAACGCCACGATGAAGGAGACCGGCGGCGTCGTCATCAACATCTCGTCGGTCGGCGGGCTGATGACCTCCCCGGTGCTCGGCGTCTACGACCTCACCAAGTCGGCGCTGATCCACATGACCCAGCAGCTCGGCGCCGAGCTCGGCCCGAAGGTCCGCGTCAACGCGATCTGCCCCGGCCTGATCAAGACCGACTTCGCCCGCATGCTGTGGGAGGGCGAACGGGGCGAGGCCGTCGCCAAGCAGTACCCCCTCGAACGGCTCGGCGAGACGGCCGACATCGCCGGCGCCGCCCTCTACCTCGCCGCCGACACCGGCTCGTGGATCACCGGACAGCACCTCGTCCTCGACGGCGGCGGGCTGGTCCGCTTCGACGCCTCCGAGGGCGGCGGCGCCTGACCCTACTCCCGCCCGATCTCCGCGATCGGACGAATGGCGTCAGAATGAGACGGTGAGCCTGCGCATCGGTCGCCTCCAGGGCACCCCGATCACCGTGCAACCGAGCGTCGTCGTCGTGACGGCGGTCGCCGCCGTCGCGCTGTATCTCCGGTTGCCCGACCTGGAGCCGCGCATCACCACCACCGGTCGGCTCCTGGTGGCCGGCTTCACCTGTCTGGCGTTCGTCGGGTCGATCCTCGTTCACGAGCTGGGCCACGCCGTGGTCGCTCGACGCCATCGGGTCGGGGTGGCCGAGATCTCGCTCTGGCTCTTCGGCGGCGTGGCCAAGCTCACGTCCCAGGCGCCGAACCCGCGTGCCGAGTTCCAGATCGCCATCGCCGGGCCGCTCACCAACCTCGTGTTGGGCGCGGGGTTCGCCCTGTCGGGTGCGGCGGCGTTGGTTGTCGACGCCGCCGGCTCCCGTCTCACGGCGTCGACGCTGTTCTCCCTCGCCCTGGTCAACGCCGCCCTCGGTCTCACCAATCTCGTGCCCGCCGCACCGCTCGACGGCGGCCGCGTGCTCACGGCGCTGCTGTGGCGCCGATTGGGCCAACCCGAGCCGGCCCGACTGTTCTCCGCCCGGGTGGGGCTCGTCGTCGGCGCCGTCGGCACGATCGTCGCGGTCGTGATGCTGTTCCGCGGCGGACTCTCGGCCTGGCTGCTCGCCACCCTCGCCACGACGGCGGTCGTCGCCTGGGCGGCACGGTCGGAGATCGCCGGGGCCACGGTTCGCCATCGTCTGGCCACGACCTCGACCGAGGCGTTGATGGTGCGCCGACCGGCCTCGGTCGGGGCGGACTGGACCGTCGACGAGCTGCTGCGGTGGGCCGGCGACGACCAGCTCCAAGTCGCCTGCCCGGTCACACGCTGGAACAACCAGCCGGTCGGGATCGTCGTGCCGGCGGTCGGCCTCGGGATCGACGTGCCAGCGCGTTCGTGGACGAAGGTTGCCGACGTGATGGTGCCGAACGAGGCGATCATCCGGGCCTGGAGCAACGAGCCGCTCGAGCGGGTGCTCGACCGGGCCGAGGCCCAGAAGGTGGCGGCGGTCGTGGTCCACGACCCGATCGACGGGCGGTGGGTGGGCACCCTCACCGACGCGCAGACGACGCCCCTGTTCCGACCTCCGGGTATCTGGGGTTCGCTCGGCGCACACAACTACGCTCGCCGCTGATGAGCTTCGACACCGTCGATCCCGGCCCGAGCGCCGGGATGCCCCCCTGGGTTCGGCGCGCGATCTTCCTGTGGTGGGGCATCTTCGTCGCCCTGTGGATCGCACGGGGTGTGGTGCACGAACTGCGCGGCCTGCTGGTGCAGATCGTGGTGGCGTTGTTCGTGTCGTTCGCGCTCGAACCCCTCGTCGACCGGCTCGAACGACGAGGCCTCGGCCGCGGGCTCGCCACCGCGGTCGCCCTGTTCGGCCTGATGATCGGCGTCGCCCTGTTCCTGGCGGCGATGGGACGGCTGATCGCCACCCAGCTGAACGACCTGATCGACCAGTTGCCCGACACGATCGTGTCGGGGCAGCGGTGGGCCGAGGACGTGCTCGGCGTGGCCGTCGACGCCGAGTTCCTCGTCGAACGGTTCCAGGAGGGAGGCGACGCCGCCGGCTTCGCCAGCGACATCGCCGAGCGCCTCCTCAGCGCCGGCACGACGGTCGCGTCGGTGCTGTTCCAGCTCCTGACGATCGTGTTGTTCACGTTCTACTTCACCGCCGACGGCCCTCGACTGCGGCGGGTGATCTGCACCGTGCTCCCGCCGCGCCGCCAGCTCGAGGTGCTGCGGGTCTGGGAGTTGGCGATCAACAAGACCGGCGCCTACATCACGAGCCGGCTGATCCTCGCCGTGTTCAGCGGCGTCTTCCACTGGGTGGTGTTCCAGCTGCTCGGCCTGCCGAGCGCCGTCGCCCTGGCCGTGTGGGTCGGCGTGGTGTCGCAGTTCATCCCGACGCTGGGCACCTACCTCGCCGGTGTGCTGCCGGTGCTGGTCGCCCTGGGCAACGAGCCGTCGAAGGCGCTGTGGGTGCTCGGCGCCGTGCTCGTCTACCAGCAGCTCGAGAACTACGTGCTGCAGCCTCGCGTCACCGCCCAGACCCTCGACCTGCACCCGGCGGTCTCGATCGCCGCCGTGCTCGCCGGCACCAGCCTGTTCGGCGCCCCCGGCGCCCTGCTCGCCCTCCCGGTCGTGGCGACCGCGGGCGGCTTCTTCACCGCCTACGTGGAGCGCCACCCGGTGGTCGAGAACCGGCTCCTCGCGGCCCAGGCCGGCGAACCGCTGCCGGTGGAGCGGGCGGCCGAGGCCGCCGAGGCGGCCGGTCGGGCCGTGGCCGAGGCGGCTGCCGCAGCGAACGACCGCACGTCGGAGGAGTCCCCGCCGGTGGAACAAGCCGACGACGAGCGCGGTTGACTCGACCGATGACCGACGCGAACCCGACCCCCTCGTCCGACGCCGGCGGCGTGACCGTCTACTGGCGCCCCGGTTGCCCCTTCTGCATGTTCCTCGATCGAGGGCTGAAGAAGCTCGGCATCGAGGCCGACCGCCGCAACATCTGGGACGACCCCGAGGCCGCCGCCACCGTTCGATCGATCGCCGACGGGAACGAGACCGTTCCCACCGTGGTGGTCGGCAACTGGGGCATGGTCAACCCCTCGGCCAAGGAGGTGCTCGCAGCGATGAAGCGCGAGACTCCGCATCTGGTGCCGGCCAAGCACGCCTGACGTCCCCCGCGGGGCCATCGCCGACCGGTCGGTACCCCTGGTCGGGCAGGTCTTCCCAGACTGAATCCCGTTCAGCTCACATCGATACGACGATTCGTCGTATATTACTCAGCTGTCAGCGACCGGTTTGGCGACCGATGCGTGAGGAGAACCCATCAGCCAGGTGGGTGTCCACGCGTGTGACGTCCGCCGACGACCGGCTATCACCGCATCAACAGAAAGGCGATCGATGTCGAACGACACCGGACGCAAGGCCCTTCACGCGTACGTCAGCGACGACGCCCACGAGCAGTGGCACGGCTTCGCTGCCGAACAGGGTGTGAGCGTGAGCGCCGTCCTGGAGGCTCTGGCTCCTGAACTCGACCTGGAGCAGCTCGACGGCGAACAGCCGCTGACGAGCCGACTCGACGAGGTGGTGCGGGCGGCCCGCAAGATTGACGCCCAGCGTCGCCGCCGTCGCCGCTGACCCCGGCCCGAGATCGAGACCTCCCGCGCTGAGCGACCACGACGATCCCGACGACGGGGACGGCGACCTCGATCTCGCCGACGCCGCCGTCACGCTCGGCGTCCACTACATGACGGCCTACCGCTACGTGCGGTCGGGCCGACTCCCGGCCCGCAAGGTGGGTGGGGTGTGGCGGGTCAGGACCGCCGACCTCGACGCCTTCCGGGCCGGCGACACCGCCGCCGGTGCGCGCGCGACCGACGGTCGCGACCGTGTCGAGCGCCTGGCCGAACGGCTTGCGGCCGACGACGAGCCCGGCGCGATGCGGGTCGTCAACGAGCACCGGTCGCCGACGCGTCCGTGGCGGCTCCATCGCGAGCTGCTGATCCCGGCCCTGCTCGCCACCCGGGCCGGCGGTCCGGGCAGTCTGCGGGCCCGTCGGGCCGATGCCACGATGCTGCGTCTCCTCGGTCGCCTGTCGGCCGCCGCCCAGGCGGGCCCGACGACCGGGCTCACCGTGCTGGTGACTGCGCAAGAACACACCCACGACCAGGCGGCGGTCGCCCTCGTCGCCGACACGTTCCGGGCCCTGGGCCACACCGTGATCGACCTCGGCCCCCACACCCCGGCCGACGTCCTGGCCGACGCAGTCTCCAAGGTCGCCCCCGACCTCGTGGCCCTGGTCGTCGCCGACGACGAGCCTGGCCCCGACGCCGACTGGCCCGACACCGACCGGCCCGAGATCGACCGACCTGAGATGAACGGCGCGACCGTGTGCCGGCTGGGCCTCCGGGACCTCATCCCCCAGGCAGATGGTTCGAGTCGGTACGATTCACCGAGGCCGATCTCCGTCCACGGCGGGCAGGAACCGGCGCTCGACAGGCTCCTCGCCCCGCTGACGGGCGAGGGCGAACCCTCCTGAGCGCCCGCGACCTCGCCCGAACAACCGTTCGATAGGCTGGCCGCCCCGCCCGCGCTCCCCGTCCCTCCCGCTCGCCCTTGCCTCCGACGCCAGGGGCCCACCCGCCCGAGGCCCGTCCCGCATGCCTTCCGATCCCGATCAGCCAGAGCTCGTCTCCTACGCCCGCGAGGTGATCGACGTCCCGGTCGCCGACGAGTTGGGCGAGTCGTTCCTCGCCTACTCCCTCTCGGTCATCACGAGCCGTGCGATCCCCGACGTGCGCGACGGGCTCAAGCCGGTGCAGCGCCGCATCCTCTACTCGATGTTCCGGATGGGCCTCCTGCCCGATCGGCCCCACCGGAAGTGCGCCCACGTCACCGGCGACGTGATGGGCAAGTACCACCCCCACGGCGACGCCGCGATCTACGACGCGCTGGTGCGCCTCGGGCAGGACTTCGCCAAGCCGGTGAAGCTCGTCGACCCGCAGGGCAACTTCGGCTCGCTCGACGACCCGCCGGCCGCCCAGCGCTACACCGAGTGCCGCCTCACCGACGCCGCCCTCGACCTGATCGGCGAGCTCGACGAGGAGACGGTCGAGTTCCGCCCCACCTACGACGGCGAGACGACCGAGCCGGCCTACATGCCGTCGCTCCTACCCAACCTGCTGGTCAACGGCACCTCCGGCATCGCCGTCGGCATGGCCACCAACATGCCGACCCACAACCTGCGCGAGGTCTACGAGGCCATCAAGCTGGTGATGACGAAGCGGCGACCCAGGCCGACCATCGACGAACTGATGGAGGTGCTGCCCGGGCCCGACTTCCCGACCGGCGCCATCGTCGTCGACGACGACCTGCGCGAGGCCTACGAGACCGGCCGCGGCACGTTCCGGATGCGGGCCCGTGCCGAGGTGATCGACGTGACCCGGGCCCGCAAGGGGCTCGAGTTCACCGAGCTCCCCTACCTGGTGGGCACCGAGCGGGTGATCGCCAAGATCAAGGACCTGGTCAACTCCGGCAAGCTCAGCGGGATCTCCGACGTGAAGGACCTGTCGGACCGCACCTCGGGCACCCGGCTGATCGTCGAGTGCAAGACCGGGGTCAACCCCAACCTGCTGCTCCAGCAGCTCTACAAGCTCACCCCGCTGGAGGACTCCTTCGGCATCAACAACGTGGTGTTGGTCGAGGGCGTCCCGACGACGCTCGGCCTCTACGACCTGTGCCAGCACTACATCACCCACCGCCTCGACATGGTGGTGAAGCGCTCGGAATACCGCCTCCGCAAGGCCCGCGAGCGGCTCCACGTGCTCGAGGGCTACGTCATCGCCATCGACAACATCGACCTGGTGATCTCGATCATCCGCAACGCCCCCAACGGCGCCGCCGCCCGGCAGGGCCTGATGGACGCGCTCGGGCTCACCGAGGTCCAGGCCGAGGCGATCCTGGAGCTGCGCCTTCGCCGCATCACGGCCCTCGCCTACGACGAGGTCGTCGAAGAGAAGGTGCGGCTCGAGACCGAGATCGAGGACCTGCTCAAGATCCTCGGGTCCGAGCAGCGGCAACGCACGATCGTGATCCGCGAGCTCGGCCGCGTCGTCGAGGACTACGGCCGCGACCGGCGCACCACGATCATCGGCCCCGGCGAGATCCCTTCGCTCGAGGTCCTGCAGGAAGAGGCCGTGGCCGAGATCCCCGACGACCCCTGCGTCGTCAGCCTCGCCACCTCCGGGGTGCTGGGCCGCGAGGCGCTCGGCGCCTCGAAGTCCTACTCGCCGGGCCGCCACGACGTGATCGACACGGTCGTCGTCACCACCCTGCGCTCCCCCGTCCTGGCCATCACCTCCCAGGGCCGGCTCCTCACCACCACTGCGGTCGACATCCCCGAGGTCGGCGGACGCAGCCGCGGCAAGGACGCTGCCGAGGTCGCCGGCGCCGACAAGGGCGAACAGGTGATCACGATCGTCGGCGCCGACCCGGCCGCCGAGCCGATCATGCTGGTCACCGCCCAGGGCCAGGCCAAGCGCGTCGAGCGCACCACCCTGCTCGAGCTGGCGAGCGGCAAGTCGGTGATGAAACTGGCCGACCGCGACCGCATCGTCGCCGCCTTCCCGGTGGCCGAGGCCGACGACGTCGTGTTCGTCGCCTCCGACGCCCAGGCGCTCCGCACCGCGGCGGCCAACATCTCGGTCCAGGGTCCGGCCGCCAAGGGGGTCGCCGGCATCGGCCTCAAGGGCAACGCCCGGGTCGTCGCCGCCGGCGTCGCCGACACCGAGGCCGTGATCATCTCGGTGACCGACCTCGGCACCGCCAAGTCGACCTCGGTCGAGGAGGTGCCCGTGAAGGGTCGCGGCACCGGCGGCGTGCGACTCACCAAGTTCGCCGACGAACAGCGCATCGACCTCGCCTGGGTCGGCGTGCCGGAGCGCATCGTCGCCATCGTCGGCCAGACCGACGCACCGACCAAGCCCGACGCCGCCCCCGAGTCGTTCGTGCTCCGCCCCACCCGCCGCGACGGCAAGAGCTCTGCCACGCCCCGTCGCCTGCTCAACATCGGTTCGCTGCGGTGGTAGCCGCCGACACCCCGAGGAAGGCCTGAACGATGGCGAAGAAGAAGAGCAGCGATTACGACTCCTCCCACATCCAGATCATCGAGGGTCTGGACGCGGTCCGGAAGCGCCCCGGCATGTACATCGGTGGCACCGGCAGCGAGGGCCTCATGCACCTCGTGTGGGAGATCATCGACAACGGCGTCGACGAGGCCGCCGCCGGCTACGCGTCCCACATCGAGGTCACCCTCCACAAGGACGGATCGGTCGAGGTCAGCGACGACGGGCGGGGCATCCCGATCGACAAGAAGCCCGACGGCCGCAGCGCACTCGAGGTCGTGTTCACCGAACTCCACGCCGGCGGCAAGTTCGGCTCCGGCGCCTACTCGGCGTCGGGCGGCCTCCACGGCGTGGGCGCGTCGGTCGTCAACGCCCTGTCGGCCAAGGTCGTCTCCGAGGTCGACCGCGACGGTGCCACCTGGCGCCTCGTGTTCAACGAACGGGCGCCCGGCAACTACCTGAAGAACGGCACGTTCAAGCCCGGGTCGAAGCTCACCAAGGTGAAGCAGGTCCCGGCCAACCGCACCGGCACCCGTGTGAGGTTCTGGCCCGACCTCGAGGTCTTCGACCCCGACGCCCAGATCGACTACGAGCGGGTGCGCGACCATGTCGCTCGCGTCTGCTTCCTGGTGCCTGGCCTGGCCGTGAAGCTCCACGACCGGCGCGGCGAGGGACGCGAGCCCGAGGAGTTCGTCGCTGCCGGCGGCCTCGCCGACTACGTCGACTACCTGTCGATCGGCGAGCCGGTGAGCGACATCATCACCATCCACGACGAGTCGTCGTTCGAGGAGAAGGTGCCGGTCGACGGGAAGATGCAGGTCGTCACCCGACCCTGCACGATCGACCTCGCGTTCCGGTGGGTGAAGGGCTACGACACCAACATCGTCAGCTTCGTCAACACGATCCCGACCTCCGAGGGCGGCACCCATGTGAAGGGCTTCGAGCGAGCCCTGCTGAAGGTGTCGAACGACGTCCTCCTGAAGGACGCCCGCAAGCTGAAGAAGCTGGCCAAGGACGGCAACGACCGCGCCACCTCCCCCGATGTGCAGGAGGGGCTGGTGGCCGCGGTGAAGGTGACGTTCCCCGAGCCGCAGTTCAAGGGGCAGACCAAGCAGGAGCTCGGCACCCCGGCGGCCCAGACCCTCACCTACGAGGCGATGAAGAACGGCTTCACCGCCTGGGCCGAGGGCGGTGGCCGCAAGGCCCAGATCACCTCGGTGCGCGAGAAGCTCACCCAGGCGGTGCTCAACCGGGTGATGGCCAAGCAGCAGCTCGAGGCCCGTCGCCAGGCCAGCAGCCTCAGCTCGAACGGCATGCCCGACAAGCTCGCCGACTGCCGGATCCACGGGATGGACGCCGAACTCCTGATCGTGGAGGGCAACTCGGCGGCTGGCCCGGCCAAGCAGGGCCGCAACTCCGAGATGATGGCGGTGCTGCCATTGCGGGGCAAGGTCGTGAACGCCGGCAAGGCGAGCCTGAAGCAGGTGGTGGAGAACGCCGAAGCCCAGGCCCTGATCACGGCGATCGGTGGCGGGTCGGGTCGCGACTTCAACCTCGAGTCGTGCCGCTACGGGCGCATCATCATCCTGTGCGACGCGGACGTCGACGGATCCCACATCCGCACCCTGCTGCTCACGCTGATCTACCACCACATGCGGCCCCTCCTCGAGGCCGGCCGGGTGTACGCAGCACAGCCGCCCCTGTTCGCGATCAAGCACCGCAAGGAGATGCACTACGCCTACTCCGACGCGGAGCGGGCCGAGATCTCGGAGCGACTCGGCGTGGAGCTGTCGAAGTGGAAGCGGTTCAAGGGTCTCGGCGAGATGAACGTCGAGGAGTTGGCCGAGACCACGCTCAACCCCGAGACCCGGGTGCTCAAGCGCATGTCGATGGGCCACGGCGAGCAGGCCGCCGAGGCCAGCCGCCTGTTCAGCGTGCTGATGGGCAACGACGTGTCGACCCGCCGCGAGTACATCATCGACCACTCGAGCCTGGTCGACCACGAGACCCTCGACATCTGACCTCGTGACTCCGGCCGCAGCCCGGCCCCACCGGCGCGCGGTTGCGCGAACTCGTACGAGTTTGCGTCACATCTGACCCGAACTCGTACGAGTTCGGCCGTCAGCCCAATCGGAGGAGCATCCGGCGTTCGCCGCTGCAGGGGTGGACCGACTCGCCGCTCTCGTCGGGCCAGTCGACGAACCCGGCGCTGCAATAGAGACGCTCGGCCGGCCCGTTGCCGACGGTGACGTAGAGCCCGATGCCAGCGGCGTCGACGTCTCGTGCCCACGCGATCAGTCCGTCGACCAGTCGCCGCGCCACCCCGCTGCCACGAGCCTCGGGCCGGACCCACATCGACACCATCTCGGGGAACGCCGCCTCGCCCGGCCACCAGGCCCCGATCAGGCCGACGACCTCGCCGCTCCGTTCGGCGAACAGGTAGCACGACCCCGAGCCGACCGCTGCTGCACCGGCACGCGCCCGCCACTCGTCGTCGGCGAACGCGACCTCGCGCTCATACGTCGACCCGAAGGCCGAGGGATCGGTCGACAACGCCGCCAACCGCAGCGAGCGCAACAGCTGCCAGTCGCTCAGCTCGATCCGCCGGAGCGATGGTTCCGTCGATCCCGCCGCAGTCGTCATGCCGACGAGTATCGCCGACCGGGTGGGGCCCGGCGAGGCCGATTTGAGGGACCCGGCCCGACGAGCGAGTTTCGGTCGCGGTTGCTCGCCAGCCTCGGCGATCTGGGCCATCCTTGTTGCGTGGCAACCCCCGCCTTTCGGTTCGGCGAATTCGAGGTCGACGTCGAGCAGTTCCAGGTCCGCCGGGCCGGTGCGCCGGTGCACGTCGAACCACAGGTCTACGACGTCATCGCCCACCTCGTCGCCAACCGCCATCGCGTGGTGACGAAGGAGGAACTCCTCGACGTCGTCTGGGGCGACCGCTTCGTCTCCGAGTCGACCCTGTCGACCCGCATCAACATGGCCCGCAAGGCGCTCGGCGACGACGGCCGCCAGCAGGCGGTGATCAAGACCGTGTTCGGACGCGGCTTCCAGTTCGTCGCCGACGGCACTGCGGCAACGAGCCCCGAGGCTCCCGCCCGACCGTCGACGCCCCGGAGCCGGGACGTCATCCGCTTCCTCGAGACCGACGACGGCGCCCGCCTCGGGTACGCGTCGTCCGGCGGCGGGCCCGTGCTGCTCAAGGCGGCGAACTGGATGACCCACATCGAGTTCGACCGGGAGAGCGCGATCTGGCAGCACTGGATCGACGACCTCAGCGCCCGCTGCACCCTGATCCGCTACGACGAGCGCGGCTGCGGGCTGTCGGATTGGGACGTCGACGACTTCACCTTCGACACCTGGGTCCGCGACCTGCACGCCCTGGCCGACCACCTCGAACTCGAGCGGTTCCCCCTCCTCGGCATCTCTCAGGGTGCGGCGGTGGCGATCGCCTTCGCTGCCCGCTTCCCCGAACGTGTGAGCGGGCTCCTCCTGGTGGGGGCGTATCCCCGAGGAAGGCTGGTGCGCGCCACCACCGACGACGACCTCCGCCAGGCCGCCCTCGACGTCGAGCTGGCGCGAGCCGGCTGGGGCATCCCGGACTCACCCTTCATGCAGGTGTTCGCCTCCCAGTTCATGCCCGACGCCGACCGGTCGCAGTGGAACGCCTTCAACGAGCTCCAGGCCAAGACCACCTCGGCCGACAACGCCGTGTCGTTCCTCGAGACGTTCGCCCACATCGACGTGACCGGTGACGCGCCGAAGGTCGAGTGTCCGACGGTGCTCGTCCACTCTCGCGACGAACTGCGGGTCCCGGCCGCCAACGCCTGGGAGATCGCGTCGCTGATCCCCGACGCCGAGCTGATCTCGCTCCCGAGCCGCAATCACATCCTGCAGGCGGACGAGCCGGCCTGGGAGCGGTTCCTGTCGGTGGTCGACGAGTTCCTCACCGCCGTCGGCGACGCCTGACGATCGAGGTCGATCGTCGCATCGGGGCGGTGCTCGGCCAACGCTGCGGCCAGGCGGCGGTGCGCCCGGTAGGAGCGCGACTTGACGGTTCCGACGCTGATGCCCAGCCGCTCGGCCACCTCACCGTGGGTGAGGCCCTGGAGGTGTTGCAGCCGGACCACGTCGCGTTCGCCGTCGGGGAGGTGTTCGATGGCCGCCCGCACCGCCCAACGGATCGAGAGCTGCTCGCCGACCCGCTCGGGGTCGCCGGTCCCGTCGTTCGACCGCAGCCGTTCCGGCTCGTCGAGCGGCGCGCTCACCGGCCGGCGACCGGCGCTCCGCAACGCGTCGATCGCCGTGTTGCGGGCGATGCGGAACAGCCACGGCTCGAGCGGGAGCGAGGGGTCGATCGTGTGGGCTCGCCGCCACGCCCGCAACCACGTCTCCTGGGCGACGTCCTCCGCCAGACGCCGATCGCCGACGACCCGACGGGTGGCGGCGATGACCCGGGCGCCGTAGCGGGCGTGGAGTTCCCGGATCGCCGCCTCGTCGCCGGCGGCGAAGCGACGCACGAGCCGGGCCGCCTCGGGGTCAGCGGACCGCTCCTGTCCCGCCGTTCCCTCCGAACCCGCCGAGGCGGTGGACGGCGGGACAGGAGCCGGTGCCGAGCGCCGCGAGCGCTGGACCGGGGTGCGTCGGGGCCGACTTCGCCCGGTCCGTTCGACGTGTTGCTGCCGCATTGCTCGATCTCCAGACGGCGCTCCCTCGGCGCCTCAGGTCTGGGTTCCACTCTGAATCCAGGCGGCGGCCGGGTCTTGGAGAACTTCTCCAGATCTCCTCCAGAACCGGGCAACGAGGAGCGATAGGGTCCTCGGAATGGCGTGGCCGACCTGGATCCGACGACTGGCGTTCTGGCGCAACGAGGCCGAGATCGCCCCCGTGGAGGGGTTCACCGTCGACGGCTGCTTCACCCTGCCCGACGGGTCGCCCCTCACGGCTGGCCCCGCCGACGGCGACACCGACGCGGCCGACGCGGCCGACGCCCCCGAGTAGCCCCGAACTCTCCCGCGTTCGGTTCACTTCTGACGCGTTCGCGGAGAAGTTCGCGGGATCACCAACTCGGAGGGCTGCACGCAAGGGCCGCGAGGATGCTGTCGATGACGGCTTGCGGCCGGCGCATCACGTCACCGTGGGTGAACCGCAGCACGCGCCACCCGTGCTCGGCCGCTCGCCGGTCACGATCCCGATCTCGCTGGAAGTCCGCCCTGGTGCTGTGCCACCGCCTCCCGTCGAGTTCGATGACCAGCCGGGCCGACGGAATCGCGGCGTCGACAACGCCCCGCACCCCATCGAACCACGGTGGTCGGAAGTGGAACGCGACCCCCTCGACACCGGCGCTGGCGAGGAGCCGAGCAAACGCTTCTTCGAGCGCCGAGTCGGCGACGACCGGGTCGCGGTCGGTGAGTGCCGCCAGGGCCCGGTTCCGGCGCGCCGCGCCACGACGTCCCCGCCTCGCCCGACCTCCGAAGTCGGCCTGGAGGGCGGCGAGCGTCACGCGCTCGGCCACGACCTGGCGCTCGAGGATCCACTCGTAGTGCTCGTCGCTGGAGGTCGTGGCCGCCAGGTCGTGGAGGGTGCGCACGAGCGAGGTGCAGGCGAGGCCGTCGATCGTGCGGAGCTGGTCCGCCGACAGGTCGGTGACCCGGTGGAGCACGAACTGGCCGCCACGGGGCGGCGACCCCGCCGGAGCCGAGAGATGGACTTGGCCATCGTCGACCTCGATGCCCAACAGCTGGGCGGCGGTCTGGTGCGACAGCACCGACCCGTCGACAGCGAGCAGAGCAGCGGCGCTGCGGGCTCGGTGTTGGTCGGGGTGCTCGGCGAGCGAGACGACGCCCCGGGCGTGGGTGGTCAGCAGGCCGGATCGGAGGTAGCGATGGACGGTCGAGCGGGAGAACCCGGCCCGCTCGAGATCGACGACTCGAGCCGCATCGTGGGTGGTGAGGTGGCGGACGAGGTCGACGGCAATCGTGTGGGTCATGGCGTGCAGCTCCGAGCCGGGGTGTTCCGGCGACGCGCACGTCGCGATCTGGTCGACCCTACGTGCGGAACCCTGCGGCCGGCCGTTCGGCGCCGAACTCGAGCGCGAA
>JBPEXC010000280.1:0-2991 GCA_052032035.1 Acidimicrobiales bacterium
CTGGCCAACCTCCGATCGCTGGTCGACCGCCTCGCCGACGAACGGACGGTCGTGCGGTCGTCGGTCGACGAGCTCGAGACCCAGGTCGCCGACCGGCGCGAGGAGTCGAGCGCCCTCACCGACGAGATCCAGTCGCTGCGGGGCGACGTCGACGCGGCCCGACGGACCGAGGAGGAGACCGAGGAGATCACCACCACGCCGATGGGCCCGGACGCCGGTGCGGTCGCCGCCGCCGAGGAGCGAGCCGCCGCCGCCGAGGCCGAGCGGGAGACGCTGCAGCGCACCGTCGCCCGTCTCGACGCCGAACGGCTCGACATCGAGGCCCGCCTCCAGACCTCCGAGCAGGCGGTTGCCGAGGCGACCGCAGCGCTCGAGGCCCGTGACGCCGACCTGGCCGCGACCCGAGCCCGGCTCGACGAGACCGCCAGCGCGCTCGACGAGCGGACCTCTGCCGTCGGCGCCGCCGAGTCGGCCGGACAGGCCGAGCTCGCCGAGGTGCGGTCCTCGCTCGAGGAGCAGATCCGCAGCACGGGCGAGGAGCTCGCCCAGACCCGCCAGGCGCTCGCCGCCGCCGACGCCGAGCTGACCTCGGTGCGCAACGAGCTGGCGGCCAGCCAGAGCGAGGTCGAAGGACTCCGCACCGAGCTCGAGGCCGCTCGCGCCGAGGCCGAGCAGGCCCAGGCCACCGCCGAGCAGGCCCAGGCGACCGCCGAGGAGGCCCGGGCGACGGCCGACGCCGCCACCGCGGCAGCCCGCGACGACGTGGCTGCGGCACAGGCGGACGCCCAGGCAGCACAGGCGGATGCCCAGGCAGCACAGGCGGACGCTCAAGCAGCACAGGCGGACGCCGAGGCGGCCACTGCCGAGGCGCAGTCGGCGCGAGCCGATGCCGAGGCAGCCCGGGCGGAGACCCAGGCCGCCAACGAGCAGACCGAACACGCGCTCGCCGACGCCGAGGCCGCCCGGGCCGAGGCAGAGGCGGCCGCCGCCGAACTCGAGGCGGCGCAGGCGTCGCTGGAGGCCACACGGTCGTCGCTGTCCGAGAGCACCGGTCGGGTCGCCGAACTCGAGAGCGAGCTGTCGACCACCGGCGAGAAGCTGACGATGGCCGAAGGCATCGCCGCCCAGGTGACGTTCCTGCGCGAGGAGCTGGGCAACGCCCAGAACGAGCGCGAGGAGCTGATCACCCAGCTCGAGGTGAGCGAACAGGCCCGCACCGACATCGAGCGCCAGCTGACCTCGGTGTCGTCGCAGTGGCGCGACCTGCAGATGGAACTCGTCAAGCTCGGCGAGCACCGCGCCGCGGTGGAACGTGAGCTCGAGGAACTGCTCGCGGAACGACAGAGCACGATGGCCGAACGAGCGAAGCTGTTCGGCGACCTCGGTGCCCAGCTGGGTCGGGTCGAGGCCGAACGCGACCTCCTCGCCACGCAGCTGGCGTCGACCCGCGACCACCTCGATGGCACCCGCGCTGCGTTCGCCGAGGCCAGCGAGGCGATCTCGGCCAAGTTGGACGACACGGGCCAGCGTCTCGACACCCTCGATGGCGATGTCGCCGGCGCCGAGGGCGCCATCGGTCGCCTCTCGAGCGCCGTCGCCGAGACGTCGTCCGTGATTGCGCCGGCCACCGATCCTCAGCCGACCAATGCCGAGACGGTCGATGCCGAGACGACCGCTGCTGCGACGATCGATGCCGAGCCGGTACCCGAGGCGCCGGTGGCAGCCGACGAGGCCGCCGTCGACCCCGAGGTCGTCGTCGAAACCGAGCCCGAGGTCGCCGTCGAGACCGAGCCCGAGGTCGCCGATGACCTCGGCGACCCGTTCGCCCTGCCCGCCGAACCCGAGTCGGTCGTCACCGGCGCTGCTCCCTCCGAGACCGCTCCCTCCGAGACTGCTGTCGCGGAACCCGAAGCGGCCGAGGACCTCGACGCCGGCTGGGAGTCGTTCGACAACGATCCCGGCTTCGCCCCCTCGATGCCCGGCGACACCGATGTCGAGGTCGACGCCGCCGATTGGCTGCCCGAGGAGAGCGAGCTGGTCGACGATCTGGTCGCCGCCGAACCCGAGCAGATCGAGGCCGAGGAGACCGCCGAGGACGAGCCGGGCGCAGAGGTCCCCGAGCTCGCCGCCGACGACCTCGACGAGGCCCTGTCATCGCAGGGGTTCGGCGCCGTCGAGCCCGTGCTGCCGTCGGACCCCGACGGCGCGGTGCTTTCCGGTGAGGAGCTTCCGGATGCGGCGCCTTCCGATGCGGTGCTCCCCGATGCGGTGCTGCAGGACGATGACCCGGCCGGCGCAGACCTGACCGAGATCGATCTGGCCGAGGGCGACCCCGCCGACGAGGTCGTGATCGACCCCACCGCCCCTGACGCCGAGGCCGGCTCCGCCGAGGACACCACGGCCGACGCCGGTGCGGACGAGCCGGCGGGCGAGCCCGAGCGGCGACGGATCGTCGTGCCGGCCGAGGTCGCCGACGACACCCTCGCCACCACCCGCTTCGTGGTCGGTGCCGACGACGTGGTGCTGCTGATCGACGGTGACGCCGTCGCCGGGCTGGGCTGGCCGTCGATGGATCCGGCGGCCCGACGTGAGGTGCTCGTCGAGCGTCTCACCGAGCTCGCCGCGGAGACCGGTGCCGCCCCCGACCTCGTCTTCGACGGCGCGGTCGGCGACGACAGCGAGCTCCCGGTGTCGAAGTCGGTCCGGGTGCGGCTGACCGCTGCCGGGATCGAGCCGGCGACGGCGCTCGGCGCCCTCGTCGACACCTATCCCCGCCACTGGCCGGTCGCGGTCGTCACCGACAACACCGAGGTCGGTCAGGACGCAGAGCGTCGCGGTGCCTCGCTGATCACCAACGCCGACTTCCTCGACCTGTTCCTGGTCAAGTGACGCAACCGGTCGGCGGCTGACTCAGCTGCCTACCGACTCGGCTGCCTACCGACTCGGCTGCCTACCGACTCAGCTGCCGATCACCGGACGGAGGGCCCCACT
>JBPEXC010000281.1:0-4478 GCA_052032035.1 Acidimicrobiales bacterium
GGCATCCTCGATGACGTGACCTACGACTGGGCGACGCTGATGACCCACCAGGTGCGCTCGGGTGGGCGCCCCGTCACCGTCGACGAGGCGACCTTCGTCGCAGCTGCGGGCCTCGCCGCCGGCCAGGTCGACCCGGCCCCGGACGAGACCGGTGCCGCCGGACTCGCCGGGCTCCTGACCGTCGAGGCAGGGCCCGATGGCGCCGGGGCCGATCGCGGCCGGGCCGGCGACCCGGCCGTCGTGTTGCTGACGGGCTGCCGGCGCCCCACCCTGTCGACATGATCTCCGCCCCCACGTCCGTGCTCGCCGCCGAATCGCCCCTCGGCGACGGGCGGATCGACAACTGGATCATCCCGTCGTCGGTGCACGTGACCCTCGGCATCGCAGTCCTCGTCGTCGTCGGAGCGGCGGTCGTGTGGCTGGGTCGGCGCGCCGTCGCCGGGCTGACGATCGACCCGGTCGGCAAGGCGCTCGTCGGCGCGTCGCAGGTCGTCCTCGCGCTCCAGGTGCTGCTCGGCATCAAGCTGCTCGACCAGGGTCAGGGCATCAGCCAGCTCTACATCCACTACCTCGGCGGCATGGCGCCGATGGCGGTGTTCCTCGTCGCCGGCTGGTGGATCCGGGGCGAGACGCCGAAGTCGAACCGGCTCCTCGCCGCCCTGGTCGCGCTGGGGTGGATCTCGGCGGTGATGGCGTTCACGATCGGGCGGGCCTACGTCAATCGTTGAGGTCGCACCGCGCGCCGACGTTGCACCGTGCGCCGCGGCCGCACTGCGCATCGAGGCCACACCGCGCGCCCGGTGACGGCGACCGGCGCGGACGGGGTCCGATCGGCTCATGCCGCTGAGCAGGTGCTCCCTGGCCCGCCCTGAACCGCGTTCATAGGCTCGTCGTGCGGTCACGTTCTCCTCCCTCCCACCGGCCGCAAGGAGTCATCATGACGTTCTGGCGACGGGCCGCTGCGGCGGCCGCCCTGGCGACCCTCGGCACCGGCCTGACGGCCACGCCGGCCTCGGCGGCGTTCCCCGACCAGCCCTTCACCCAGACCCATTGCGAGGGAGACACCGACTCGGTCGCTCGCCTCTACGCCGCCGCCCTCGGGCGCGACCCGGAGCTCGGCGGCTTCGAGTTCTGGGTCGAGGAGTACACGGCGGGCGACTGGACGCTGCCTCGCATGGCGCAGTTCTTCGTCGAGTCGCCGGAGTTCCAGGCCAAGTACGGCGCACTCAGCAATCGCGAGTTCGTCGAGCTGCTCTACCGCAACGTGCACCGCCGCGAGGGCGACCCGGGAGGCGTCGACTTCTGGGTCTCGGAGATGGCCGCCGGCATGAGCCGGGCCACCGTGCTCCTGCGGTTCAGCGAATCGCCCGAGAACGTCGCCAACACCGGCTCGGTGTTCCCCACGCTCGGCGCCTACAACGAGGGCCGCACCGACGGCGCCTTCACCTGCGGCCCCGACATGGGCGGCCACGTGGCCGCCCCCTCCGACTTCCAGGGCTACGGCTTCAGCGGATCGGCGCAGCTCTACCGCTGGAGCGAGGAGGATCAGTGCTTCTCGGCGCTGAACCTGCCGGGCGAGCTCACCGGCGCCGTCTACGTCATGAACGGCGGCGCCGTCTCCGTCGAGCACGAGCTCCACCACTTCGCCACCCCGCTGGGGGCCGAGCGTCATCTCGATGCGCTCCAGGCGATGGTCGACGACTGCTCCTCCGGCGTGTGGACCTTCGCCAGCGGAGGCACCCTCACCTGGCACGACGGGGGTGCGCCGACCATCGGCGATCGCTCGATCGAGATCCAGGCCCGGTTCGCCGCCACCGACGGCTCGACCGTCGCCATCAACCACACGGCCACCCGGGTGGGCAACGTGATCAGCGTCGTCACCTACTGGGGCGACGACGCCAGGTCGGACGTCACCCACCTCACCGAGGCCTCGATCGTCGACGCTCTCAGGGCGGCGGGATTCTGAGCTGAGCCCACCCGCTCGGCCTCAGGCCAGGGGGCGTCCGAACAGCTTGGTGTCGGTCCACGAAGCCAGGTACGCCTCGGCCTCGTAGCACGCGGCGAGCAGCGGCCCGTCGTCGTGGCCGAGCAGGCTGCCCAGGCGGTCGGTGACGGTGGCGGCGATGGCTGCCAGCCGCTCGTCGTCGCTCGCTCCGTCGACGTGATCGGCGAGCAGGCCGCCGGACGCCGAGACGAAGTCGGGCACGACCGTGACGCCGTCCCGCCGGAGCTGGGCGAAGGCCTTGGTGGTCACGGGCACCGGGCCCCACGGCACGATCGCCTTGGCCTTCACGAACGCCGCACCCTGGTGGGTGAGGGCGCCGAGCTTGGAGCCGGCGAGCACGGCGTCGGTGTCGGCGCCCCACACCAGCCACGGCTTGGTGTCGACCCCGTCGACCTCGACGATCTCGGCACCGGCCTCGGCGAGGGCCTCCCGCAACGCCAGCGGCACCTCACCGTCGCCCTCGACGGTCACCTTCGCCCCCGACAGACCGCCGAGCACGGCGGCGGTGGCGGCCAGGGTCGACATGGCGGTGGCGCGCGGCGAACCGGACAGTCCGTGGCGGCCGGCGGCGGCGTCGAGGGGCGCGAACGCCCCGTCGGGGATGCCCTTGGCCTCGTCGAGGGCGATCGTCCCGGCCTCGGCCTGGGGGAGGAGCTCGGCGATGAACGCCTCGAGGGCGGGCGCCTGGTCGTCGCCCAGGGCGTTGATGCCGCCCGAGGCCCCGCTCCGTTGGATCTCGAATGCGGCGAACGTGTAGGTGGCGGTGCGAGCGAGATCGGTGGCGCTCGACTGGAGGATCTTCTTCGCCATGCGGACCACGCCCGACGCCGGGACGTCGGGCAGGTCGGTGATCACGAACGCGTCGGTGGATGCGAGCTTCTGGAGGGGCACGGCCTCAACCTAAACGAGGCCGCCCCAAAACGGCGAAATCCACACGGCCCGGACCCGAGGACGGGCCGGAACGTGTGGATCTCGGACGTGCGGGGCGTCAGGCGATGCCGACGAAGGCGCTGGCGAACACCAGCGACACGATCGTCATGACCTTCAGCAGGATGTTCATGGCGGGACCGGAGGTGTCCTTGAACGGGTCGCCGACGGTGTCGCCGACCACGGCGGCCTTGTGCGGGTCGGAGCCCTTGCCACCGTGCTGTCCGGTCTCGATGTACTTCTTGGCGTTGTCCCAGGCGCCGCCGGCGTTGGCCATGAAGATGGCCAGGGCGAAACCGGTGACGAGCGAGCCGGCGAGCAGGCCGCCGAGGGCGTCGATGTCGATGAAGCCGACGACGAGGGGCACGACCACGGCGAGGGCGCCGGGGATGATCATCTCCTTCAGCGACGCAGCGGTGGAGATGGCCACGCAGCGAGCCGAGTCGGGGATGACGCCGGGCTTGCCCTCACGCAGGCCCGGGATCTCCCGGAACTGGCGACGGACCTCTTCGATCATCTCCTGGGCGGCCCGACCGACGGCGTCGATCGTGAGGGCGGCGAACAGGAACGGCAGCATGGCGCCGAGGAAGAGGCCGATGAAGACGTCGACCGAGCCGAGGTCGAGCGACAGGACGATGTCCTTGCCCTCCTCGATGGCGGCCTGGTTGACGGCGAACTCGAAGCTCTTGAACAGCGCCAGGGCGGTGAGGGCGGCCGAACCGACGGCGAAGCCCTTGGCCACCGCAGCGGTGGTGTTGCCGAGGGAGTCGAGGGCGTCGGTGACCTCGCGGACCTTGGGGTCGAGCTCGGCCATCTCGGCGATGCCGCCGGCGTTGTCGGCGATCGGGCCGTAGGCGTCGACCGAGACGACCACGCCGGTGGTGGCGAGCATGCCGATGGCGGCGACGGCGATGCCGTAGATGCCGCCGGAGAGGGCCGAGGCGTTGGCGGCGTCGGTGAACGCCATGTCGCCGCCCCAGTAGGCCACGCCGACGCCGACGAGGATCAGGATCACGGAGGCGGCGACCGACACCATGCCGGCGCTGATACCGCCGAGCACGGTGGTGGCCGGGCCGGTCTCGGACTGGGCGGCGATCTTCTTCACCGGGCCGAAGTGGTCGGAGGTGTAGTACTCGGCGGTCTTGCCGAGCGCCCAACCGACGATGAGGCCGCCGATCACGGAGATGGCGAGGCCGATCGGGGCGTCGACGGCCTCGGAGTCACCGAAGAGCCAGAAGGCGACGCCGATCGTGGCGACGACGGTGATGGCCATGGCCACGTTGGTGCCCAGGTGGAGGGCGGCGCTCAGCTTGTGCGAGTCGGTCGACTCGCCACCCTTGACGAGGAAGGAACCGAGGATCGAGGCGATCATGCCGACGAAGGCGATGGCCATCGGGAACACGAGGAGGGCGATGGCCTCCTTCTCGAGCGTCTCGGGGGTGAGGGCGAGAGCGAAGGCCACGAGGGAGATCGGGGCGATGATCGAGCCGGCGTAGGACTCGAACAGGTCGGCGCCCATGCCGGCGACGTCGCCGACGTTGTCGCC
>JBPEXC010000282.1:0-7479 GCA_052032035.1 Acidimicrobiales bacterium
TTGGTCTCGGTCATCGAGCCGGCGATCATGCCCATCAGGTAGGCGGGTTCGTGGATGAACACGTCGATCCAGAACACGTTGCCGCCGATGGCGGCGTCGTTGCCCGAACCCGACAGGCCGAAGGCGATGTCGGGGAAGTCGGGAGCGACGGCGTTGGTGCCGTCGACGAACGCCGAGTGCATGATGATGATCTCGTAGTCGCCCGAGCTGGCGAGGTCACGGGCGATGCGCTCGCCGTCGGCGTAGTCGACGTTCTCGACGATCGTCACCGACAGCTCGAGGTCGTGCGGAGCGTCGGCGGTCAGCCGGTCGAGGGCCTGGATCATCGCCGTGTTCCAGCCTTCCTCGATCGTGCCCTCGAGCACGAGGGCGATGTCGGCGGCGGTCGGCATGTCGCCCGACATCGCCTCCTCACCACCGTCGCTCTCCTCCGCTTCGGCCTCGTCACCGGAGGTGTCGGTCGACTCCTCGGTGGTGGTCTCCTCCGCACTCTCGTCGGTGGACTCTTCGCCGTCGGATCCTCCGCAGGCCGTCGCCACGAGGGCGATGGCCAGCAGGAGACCGAGCAGGGACATCAAACGTCGCTTCACGACTTCTCACCTCTCCACAGGTCGTTCCGTGCGTCTCCGGCACGGACGGGGCGAAACGTAGAGGCGCCGCGTTTCCAGTTCGTTTCGACGGAATGTTGAATTCGCGACGCCCCCACCGACCGAATCGTCAGATTGTCGTCAGTTGGTTTCGGCCCGGTGTCGGCCCGACCAACACCCCGTTGCCCCGTGGTCGACCCCCGGTGTCGTGGGCCAGAGTGCGGACCTGCCGACACCGCCGCGCCCCAGGAGCCGCCACCATGCACGAACCCGCGCCGTCACCCTCGACCGACGTCGCCGTCATCGACATCGCCCCGTTCATCGAGGGCACTCCCGACGGGATGGCGGCGGTGGCCGCCCAGGTCGCCCACGCGTGTGAACACATCGGCTTCTTCCAGATCACCGGTCACGGGATCGATCCGGCTCGCAGCCAGGCCGTCTACGACCTGGCCAAGGCGTTCTTCGATCAGCCCGACGCACTGAAGGAGGAGGTCGCCCAACCCGCGCCCGACCAGGTGCGGGGGTGGTCGGGTGTCGGCAAGGAGGGTCTGTCGTACTCGCTCGACGAGGAGGCCCCCGGCGACCTCAAGGAGAAGATGGACATGGGCCCGGTGGGCGTCGACCGCGACGACCCCTACTTCGGGCCGGAGTTGGCCGGACCCCACTTCGCCCCGAACCTGTGGCCGTCGACCCTGCCCGAGATGCAGCCGGCGTGGGAACGCCACTTCGACGAGATGGCGGCGCTGTCGGCCACGCTGATGGAGATCTTCGCCGTCGCCCTCGACCTGCCGCAGACGTTCTTCGCCGACAAGATCGACCGCCACATCTCGATGTTCCGAGCCCTCAACTATCCCGATCAACCCGCCGAGCCCCTGCCCGGTCAGCTGCGGGCCGGCGCCCACTCCGACTACGGATCGCTCACGATCGTGCAACAGGAGGACCGCCCCGGTGGCCTGCAGGTGCTCGGTCACGACGGCGAATGGCACGACGTGGCCGCCGTCGAGGGGGCGTTCGTGGTCAACATCGGCGACCTGATGGCCGAGTGGACCAACGACCGCTGGGTGTCGACGATGCACCGCGTGATCAACCCGGGCCGCGACGTCGCCCACGACTCCCGCCGGATCTCGCTCGTGTTCTTCCACCAGCCGAACTACGACGCCCTCATCGAGTGTCTCCCGACGGTGCTGGCCGACGGCGAGGCGCCGAAGTACGAGCCGATCACCAGCGGCGACCACCTCACCAGCAAGTTCGTGAAGCAGACCTCTCTCGGAGCCGCATGACCACCGACGCGACCACCCCACCGCCGGTCCGCCTGTCGCAGACCACCTACCTGACCGACGACATCGTCGGCCTGTCGACCTTCTACGCCGAACTGTTCGACCTCGAGGAGGTGGAGGAGTTCCGCTCGGAGGTGTTCCGCGGGCTCCGGCTCGGCGACGTGATGCTCGGGTTCTCGGCCCTCGAGGCCTACGACCTGCTCGACATCGGCGATCGACGCGACCCGACCGGCACCGGCCAGTACCTCACCTTCGAGATGCCCGACGACGACGCCGTCAACGCGAGGGTCCTCGAGGCCGTGGCGCTGGGCGCCACGGTGATCAAGGGTCCGTTCACGACCTACTACCACGCGTGGCAGTGCGTGCTCGCCGATCCGGCCGACAACGTCTTCCGGATCAACTGCTTCCACTGACCGCGAGCGTCACGGTCAGTGCTCGATACATCTAGGCGAGCAGGCTGCGCAGCATCCAGGCCGTCTTCTCGTGCACCTGCATCCGCTGGGTGAGCAGGTCGGCGGACGGCTGATCGTTGGCCGCCTCGACGACGGGGAACACCGAGCGAGCGGTGCGCGCGACCGCCTCGTGGCCCTCGACCAGACGCCGGACCATGTCCATCGCCTCCGGTGCGCCGACCTCGTCGGGGATCGACGACAGGTCGGCGAACTCCCGGTAGCTCCCCGGTGCCCGCTCCCCGAGGGCCCGGATGCGTTCGGCGATCAGGTCGACGGCGAGGGCCAGCTCGTTGTAGTGCTCCTCGAACATGAGGTGGAGCGTGTTGAACATCGGACCCTCGACGTTCCAGTGGAAGTTGTGGGTCTTGAGGTAGAGCGAATAGGAGTCGGCGAGCAACCGGGACAGGCCGGCGGCGATCTCCGCGCGGTCCTGTTCGGAGATGCCGATGTCGATGGCGGGGGTGGTGACCATGGTGGACCTCTCTGGGACGGACGGCCGCCGGCCTCAGCGGAGTCGGCCGAGGACCCGATGCCACTTGTTGGCCGGGAGGCTCGGATCGAGCGCCGCGAGACCGGTGCAGTACTTCGAGATCTTGACCGGTCGGTGACCGAGCGACCAGAGGACTTGGTCCATCGCACACGGCCTCCCGCTGGTCTTGGTCTCGACGATGACGAGGTCGTTCGCCTGGAGGTCCGCGCCCTCGGCCGACGCCCAGGCGAGGTCGGTGTCGATCGTGACCCGGGCGGGCGGGTCGATGTCGAGCAGCAGGGTGGTCCGCCGGTAGCTGGTGGTCAGCGTCGGCCGGAGACCGTCGACGACCGAGGCGGTGCGGGGGATCGTGGCGACGAAGGATCGGGCGGCGTTGCCCAGGCCGCGCTCCTCGGCGGCATCGCACCCGATGCGGCGCTTGACGGTGCGACCTCGGCGGTCGCGGGTCTTCACCTCGAGCATGCAGGTGTCGGTGTCGACGTAGCAGCGGGTCCGCACCTTGAACCGGTCTGGACGCCGGCGGGCGGCGCCGAGGTAGGACTCGAGCTCGGGGGTGTCGAAATAGACCGACCGGTAGGCGAAGCGTCGCCGAGCGTCGATGTCGAGCACCCGGGCGGCGACCGGCAACCGGTCGAGCGCCTCGACCATGGCCGCCCGAGGCACGAGGTACTTCCGATCACGGCGGGTGAGGAGCTCCGCAGCGCCGACGAGTTCGGCGAGGCCCACCCCACCGAGGCCGTCGAGGGCGGCGGACAGATCGGCGGGCGACGCCACGGTGCGGCTGATCGGCTCGACGGCGGTCACGCCAGGGCCTCGTGTTCGTCGCGGGCCGACGTGGCGAGGCGGGCGAAGCGAACGTCGACGTCGGTGGTGTCCTGGACGAGATCAACCTTGCGGACCGTCACCTTGTGGACCCTGGCGTGGAGCAGCCCCTCGAGGTGAGCGATCAGGGCGTCCTCGTCGGTGAAGGCCCGATCGAGGTTGATCCGCTCGGAGCGATAAGCGGCGTGGATGCGGGGGTGATCGCCGATGTAGAGGGCGAGGAGCAGGGCCGCCATCAGGGCGGGCGACAGCCACGACGGGCTGATCGGCACGCCACCGAGCACGCCGAGGGCGAGGGCGACGAAGTAGTAGGCGACCTCCTGCTGGTCGAGTTCGGACGACCGGAGTCGGATGATCGACAGCACGCCGAAGAGGCCGAGCCCCAGGCCGGCGGTGACGTCGCTCGACGTGAACGCCTCGGCGACGGCGAGCACGCCGATGTTGACAGCGAGGTAGGAGACGACGAGGTCGCGTCGACGGTGCCGGGGGAAGTAGAGGCCGAAGGTCAGGATCGAGATCGCGACCAGGTCGAGGAGGAAGGGGGGAAGGGCAGAGGGCATGTCACTGACTCCGAAGGTGAACGGACGGTGGACTCAGCGTGACGCCCAGGGTTGTGAGTTGTCTGGGAACGTCCCCCGAACTCGCTGCGAGACTCACAAGAAGTTCACAGGTGATGCGCAGGAAGCTGTCGAAGTGCTGCGTTTTGCTAGGTGGTTCAGGAGGTCCAGCCACATGCGAACCACGCCCCTTCCCCCACGACCCAGCTCCGTCGCCGCCGCCGTCCTGGCGATCTCGCTCATCGTCGCCGGGTGCAGCGACAGTTCCGGCACCGCTGCCGACGAGCCCACCGAGGCAGCGGCCGCCGAAGAGAGCACAGAAGAGAGCACCGACCAGAGCGCCGAGAATTCCGCCCTCGACAGTGACGTCGCAGCGGTCGACGGCGTCGCCCTCTTCGACGCCGACGCCGTGCACGACATCGAACTGACCTTCGACCAGAGCGACTACGACGCGATGATCGAGACCCTCGCCAGCACCGGCGAGAAGGAGTGGATCGAGGTGACCGTCACCATCGACGGCGTGACCTACGAGAACGCCGGTGCGCGCCTCAAGGGCAACTCGTCGTTGGCCGGCCTCTCTGCCACCGGGCCGGGTGGTGGCCGAGGCGGCGGCGCCGGCGGGTCGGCCGACGCCGACGACCCTGCATCGCTCCCCTGGCTGATCCGACTGGACGAGTTCGTCGAGGACCAGGACCACCAGGGCTACGTCGACATCGTGATCCGCTCGAACAACAGCGAGTCGTCGCTCAACGAGGCGGTCGCCCTCGACCTGCTGGCCGAGGCGGGGCTCGCAACCCAGGACGCGGCCCACACCCGGTTCACGGTCAACGGGAGCGAGACCGCCCTTCGCCTGATGATCGAGCATCCCTCCGACGACGAGTGGCAGGACACCAACTTCGACGGGTCCGGCGCGCTCTACAAGGCGGAGAGCTCCGGCGACTGGTCGTACCGGGGCGAGGATCAGGACGCCTACGACGAGGTCTTCGACCAGGAGGGTGGCAAGAAGGTCACCGACCTCGAACCCCTGATCGAGTTCCTCGACTTCGTCAACAACAGCGACGACGAGACCTTCGCCGCCGAACTGTCCGATCACCTGGATGTCGAGGCCTTCGCCACCTACCTGGCGATGATGGAGCTGGTCGACAACTTCGACGACATCGACGGGCCCGGCAACAACGCCTACCTGTGGTGGGACGAGGCGTCCGACCGGTTCACCGTCGTGCCGTGGGACCTGAACCTCGCCTTCGGCGGCCTCGCCGGCGGTCCCGGCGGCGGAGGTGGCGGCGGGGGTGGCTTCGGCGGCCGCCCCGAAGCGGGCGGCGAGCTGCCCGAAGGAATCGAACCGCCCACCGACGGCGAACTCCCCGAGGGCTTCCAGCCCGGAGGTGGCGGCGAATTCCCCGAAGGATTCGAACCTCCCACCGACGGCGAACTGCCCGAGGGCTTCCAGCCCGGAGGTGGCGGGGGCGGCGGCTTCGGCGGCGGCAGCAATCCGCTCGTCGACCGATTCCTCGCCGTCGACGAGTTCTCCGCCCTCTACGAGACCGCCCTCGCCGAGCTCGACGCCGAGCTGTTCGACTCGGGCCTCGCGGCCGACATCCTGGCCGAGCGGTCGTCGGTGCTGGCCGACCAGGCGAGCGACCTGATCGACGACGACACGCTCGCCTCCGAGACCGACGCCATCGCCGAGGCGCTGGCGTGAGCAACCGGGTGCTCGTCGTCGACGACGAGGAGAACATCCGCTTCATCGTCGAGGCGGCGCTCGACATGGCGGGGTTCGAGATCGCCACCGCCGAGAGCGGCGCCGAGGCGATGCGGCTGGCGGCGAGCTTCTCGCCGTCGGTCATCGTGCTCGACGTGATGCTCCCCGACGTCGACGGCTTCACCCTGCTCCAGCGACTGCGCGACCGGGGCTGCGCCGCCCCCGTCATCTTCCTCACCGCTCGCGACAGCACCGACGATCGCGTGCGCGGCCTTACCTCCGGCGGGGCCGACTACGTCGTGAAGCCCTTCGCCGTGGCCGAGTTGGTGGCCAGGGTGAAACTCCGGCTGCCCGATCCCGGCGACGCCGAAGCCGGGCGCGAGCTGCGGTGCGCCGACCTGATGATCGACGACGACGCTCATCGGGTCACCAGGGGCGGCGAGACGATCCACCTCTCCCCCACCGAGTACAAGCTGCTGCACTACCTCCTGGTCAACAGCGGCCGCGTGCTGACCCGGGCCCAGATCCTCGACCACGTGTGGGCCTACGACTTCGAGGGCGACTCCTCGGTCGTCGACACCTACATCAGCTACCTGCGACGCAAGGTCGACACCTCCGAGCCCCGCCTGATCCAGACGATCCGCGGGGTCGGCTTCTCGCTGCGGGTGGAGGGGTGAGCCTCCGGGTCCGACTCCTGGCTGCGATGACGGCCCTGGTGGTGCTCGTCGTCGTCGCCGGCGTGCTGGTGGTCCGCACGCAGCGCTCGTTCCTCGTGCAACAGGTCGACGACCAGCTCACCGCGACGCAGCGCTTCGCCGGCCCGCCGGCCCGACCGGTCGGCGCCGCCCCCGTGCCCGCCGGCGGCCTCGACGACGGCGCTCCCCTCGATCCGGACGCGCCGATCTCCAGCCTGTTCGTCGGCATCGTCGAGGCGGGACAGGTGGCGACGATCCTCCAGGGGCAGCTGATCGACGACGTGCCCGCCGTCCCCGCCGACGTCGGCGACCTCGCCGCGATGGTCGGGGACCCCACGACGGTGCCGGCCTCGGACGGGAGCGGGCGGTTCCGTGTGCAGGTCGAGGCGATCGTCGGCTCGGACGCCTACCTGGTCACCGCCCTGCCCCTCGACGAGGTCGACAGCGCCGTCCAACGTCTCGAACTGGTGCTCGTGATCGTCGGGGCGCTCGTCATCGCCGCGGTGGGGTCGACGATCTGGTGGGTGGAACAGCTGGGGATCGGGCCGATCCGTCGGGTGACCGCCGTGGCCGACGCCATCGCCGGTGGCGACCGGAGCCAGCGGGTGCAGGGCACCGATCCCGCGACCGAGGCCGGCAAGCTCGCCCACGCGTTCAACCTGATGCTCGACGACCGCGACGCGATCGAGCAACGGCGCCGCCAGTTCGTCGCCGACGCGTCCCACGAACTCCGCACGCCGCTCACCTCCTTCCAGGGCTATCTCGACCTCTACGAGCAGGGCCGCTTTCGCGACACCTCCCAGGTCGACGACATGGTTCGCCGGATGGGGCGCGAGACCGCCCGCATGAAGGACCTCGTCGAGGACCTGTTGTTGCTGGCCAACCTCGACCAGCAGC
>JBPEXC010000283.1:0-2426 GCA_052032035.1 Acidimicrobiales bacterium
ATGGCCGAATCGCCGATCGGTGAGGTCTACCCTCTCGGGCCGTGCCGGGTGAGGACTCCACCACCGATCAGCTGACCCGCCGACTGCGGGGCCGGGCGCCGCGACCCCTGCTGTCGCGCTCGGCCGAGGAGCGCCTCGGCCAGCGGCACCGGGAGATCCTCGACGAGCTCGAGGCGATGTTCCGGGCCGAAGGGTTCTCGTCGTTCACCATCCGGGAGCTGGCCGCCGGCGTCGGCTGCTCGCGCCGCACCCTCTACGAGATCGCCGCGAGCAAGGACCAACTGGTGCTCGTCGTGCTCGACCGCCTCCTCCATCGCGCCGGTCGCCACGCCCTCGACGCCCTCGACGCCGACCTCGGGGTGCTCGACCAGCTCCGGCGGTATCTCGGCGGCGACATCGGGTTGCACTTCCAGGCGTCGCTCTACGACGACCTCGCCGACGAGCCGGCCGCTCGCCGCCTCCTCGATCGTCACTTCCGCTACGTGATGACGGTGATCGAGGAGTTGGTGCGGATCGGCGTCGAGCGGGGCGAGGTGCGACCGGTCGACCCGGCGGTGGTCGCGGCCACGATCGCCGGCGCCTCGCTCTACCTGAGCCAGCCCGAGGTCGCCGAGCAGGTGATGACCGACGCCGGTCGTCGCCCGGTCCACGAGATGCTCGACCTGATCCTGCCGGGCCTCGCAGCCGACGCTGGTGCCACCGCCCGCACCCCGGTCCGGAGCTGAGCCCGTGGAACGCCCCACCCTCCGTCAACTCGAATACGCCGTCGCCGTCGCCGACCACCAGCACTTCGGGCGCGCCGCCGAGGCCGTCGCGGTGAGCCAGCCCGGCCTGTCGGGACAGATCCAGGAACTGGAGCGTCGCCTCGGCGTCACCCTGTTCGAGCGGTCGAGTCGCGGCGTCACCCTCACCCCGGCCGGGGTCGAGCTGATCGCCCGGAGTCGTGCGGTGCTGCGCGACGTCGACGAGCTCGTCAACGCGGCCGGCGCGTTCGAGGGCGAGCTGAAGGGACGCCTCCGGGTGGGGGCGATCCCGACGGTGGCGCCCTATCTCCTGCCCGCCACCGTCCAGGTGCTGCGCCAGAGCTGGCCGGAGCTGATCCTCGAGCTCGACGAGGAACAGACCCATCGGCTCGTCGACGCCGTCGAAGCCGGCTCGGCCGACCTCGGGCTGCTCGCCCTGCCGGTCGACACCGGCAGCCTCCGGGTCGCCCCGATCGTCGACGAGGCCTTCGTGCTGACGATGCCCGAGACCCACGCCCTCGCCGGCACCGAGCCGGTCGACCTCCAGACCCTGGCCGACGTGCCGGTGCTGCTGATGGAGGACGGTCACTGCCTACGGGAGCACGCCCTGTCGGTCTGCGCCACCGCCGGCGGCGTCGAGCACTCGACCGTGCACGCCGCCAGCCTCGGGACCCTGGCCCAGATGGTCGCCTCGGGCCTGGGGGTCACCCTCCTGCCCGCATCGTCGCTCGCGGTCGAGACCCGCCCGGGAACCGGGCTGTCGAACCGGCGCTTCGAGGCGCCCGAGCCGGTGCGCACGATCGGCCTGGTCTGGCGACCGTCCGATCCCCGGTCCGCCTCCTACGAGCTCCTCGTCGAACGGCTCCGCGACCGCTTCGAGGGCATCATCCGCGACTCTCTGCAGACCTCGGGCGCCTCGGCCTGACGTCCGGGAAGTCGGGACCTTGGTCCCGGTTCACCGACGCCGGGCGTCGGTACGGTTCGGGCTGCCTACCGACCGGTCGGTAGGCAGCCGGCCTGCCCCGGTCGGCCGAGACCGCCGAGGAGGCACCGATGACGGTCACCACCCACGCCGACCAGGCGGCTGCGCCGACGACGCAGGCCGCGCAGTCGATGCCGACCGGGCTCAAGCCGGTGCTGGACGTGATCCCGGCGTCGTGCCACGAACGGTCGACGGCCCGCGGCCTCGCGCTGGTCGGTCGCGACCTCGCCCTGTGGGTCGCCGCAATCGCCGGGATCGTGCTGATCGACGTCTGGTGGGCCGCTCCGTTCCTGTGGCTCGTCGCCGGTCTCGCAGTGTCGGGGCTGTTCGTGCTCGGTCACGACGCCGCCCACCAGGCCCTGTTCGACAGCCGAGCCCTCAACCGGTGGGTCGCCCGCCTCACGATGGCCCCGTCGCTCCACGCCGCCGAGGTGTGGGTGTTCGGCCACAACCGGGTCCACCACGGCTACACGCTGTGCCAGGGGATGGACTTCGTGTGGCACCCATCGACCGCCGAGGAGTACCTGTCCATGCCCCGCTGGCAGCGGCTGCGCCACCGTGTCGAGTGGGGGCCGTTCGGCGCCGGCGCCTACTACCTGCGCGAGGTGTGGTTCGGCAAGATGGTGCGGTTCGCACCGCCCGACCGGTGGCGGCGCGCCATGCAACGCGACAAGCTCGTCGTGGCGGGCTACCTCCTGCTG
>JBPEXC010000284.1:0-7755 GCA_052032035.1 Acidimicrobiales bacterium
GCCCAGGCGACCTGCTCGGGCGTGCTCAACGCGCGGATCGACGATTCGGCGCGCATGTCGTCGAGCACTTCGTCGACGGTGATGCCGTCGCGCTCGGCTCGGTCGGCCGCCACTCGACGGAGCCGTTCGGTGTCGGCCGGGCCCGGGGCAAGGGTGTGGGCGGTGATCCCGCGCTCGCCGTAGACCATCGAAAGCTGACGAACGGCGCTGAACACCGCCGCGTTCGCGATGCCGGCCGACGCTGCGTACGGCGACGGCTCGAGCCCGTAGTGCCCGGCGATCGCCACGATGCGGGAGTGCTCGGCCATGCGATCGACCGTGGCCCGCACCAGGCGGAGCAGACCACCGACCTTGATGTCGACCGCCCCGATCAACGCCTCCACCGGGGCGTCGGCGATCCCGCCCGCCACCGCCACGCCGGGGCCGTGCACGACCATGCGCACGACCCGCTCCCCGACCGCTTCGGCGACCACCGCCTGGGCCGCGTCGTCGGTCAGGTCGGCGGCGCAGGCCTCGACCCGGCCGGGGTGGGTCGCCGCCAGCTCGGCGAGCGCGGCCTCGGTCCGAGCGACGGCGATCACGTCGAGGTCGGCGGCGACCAACCGGTCGGCGATGACGGTGCCGAACGCTCCCGACGCCCCGACGACGACGGCGACCTCGCGATCACCCGAGGCCCCACTCACGAGGCCGCTCCCGCCAGCGACGAGGCTGCGTCGGTGTAGAGGCCCTGCTCCTTGGCCATCGTGAGGGCGATGTCCTCGATCATGTCCTCCTGGCCGGCGATCATGCCCCTCTCACCCAGCTTCACCAGGAGCTCCCGACCGTCGATGCCATAGCGCTCGGCCGCCCGCCGGGCGAACAGCAGGAAGGTCGAGTAGCAGCCCGCGTACCCGATCGTCAGCGAGTCGCGGTCGACCCGCACGGGGTCGCCCATCATCGGCACGACGATGTCCTCGGCCACGTCCTGGATCTTGAACAGGTCGATCCCGGTCACGATCCCCATCCGGTTGGCGACTGCGACGAACACCTCGAGCGGGGTGTTGCCCGCCCCGGCGCCCATGCCGGCCACGGACGCGTCGATGCGTGACGCCCCGGCCGCCACCGCGGCGATCGAGTTGGCGACCCCGAGCGACAGGTTGTGGTGGCCGTGGAAGCCGATCTCGGTGCCCGGGTCGAGTTCGGCCCGCAGGATCTCGATGCGGGCGGTCACGTCGTCGGGCAACAGGTAGCCGGCCGAGTCGGTGATGTAGATCGTCTGGGCGCCGGCCGCCTCCATGATCTTCGCCTCGGCCAGGAGACCCTCGGGCGAGTTCATGTGGGCCATCATCAGGAAGCCGGTCGTGTCCATGCCGAGGTCGCGGGCGAACGCGATGTGCTGGGGCGACACGTCGGCCTCGGTGCAATGCGTGGCCACGTGCACGCTGCGGGCCCCCACGTCGTAGGCCGCCTTCAGTTCGACCATGCGGCCGAGGCCCGGCACGAGCAGGACCGACACCTTGGCGTTGGTGAGCACGTCCGCGACTGCACCGATGTACTCCTCGTTGGTGTGCCGCCCGAAGCCGTAGTTGCGCGACGAGCCTCCGAGGCCGTCGCCGTGGGTGACCTGCATGAGACGCACGCCGGCGTCGTCCATCGCCCCCGCCAGCGTCGTCATCTGGTCGAGGGTGAGCTGATGGCGCATGGCGTGCATGCCGTCTCGCAGGCACATGTCGTGCACCAGCACCTCGCGGCCTTCGAGTGAGCTGGTCATCTCAAGCCTCCGTTCCGGCGGTCACCAGCATGTCGGCCGCCACCAGGTCGGCGGTGCGGGCGGCGGCTGCGGTCATGATGTCGAGGTTGCCGGCATAGGTCGGCAGGAAGTCACCCAGGCCGGCGATCTCGAGGAACACCGACACGAAGTGGCCGTCGTACACCGGCCCGTTGACCAGCTTGTAGCCGGGCACATACGTCTGGACCTCGGCGATCATCGCCACGACGGCGGCGTCGATCGCCTCCCGGTCGGGTTCGTCGGTCGTCTCGACGTGGATCGTGTCGCGCATGATGATCGGCGGCTCGGCCGGGTTGACGACCGCCACCGCCTTGCCCTTCTTGGCGCCGCCCACCGTCTCCAGGGCTCGGGACGTGGTGTCGACGAACTCGTCGAGGTTCTTGCGGGTGCCCGGCCCGATCGACTTCGACGCCAGCGACGCGATGATCTCGGCGTACTCGACCGACTGCACCCGGCTGATCGCCCCGACCATCGGGATCGTGGCCTGCCCGGCGCACGAGATCATGTTCATGTTGGGGGCGCCCAGGGCGATCTGTTCGGCCAGGTTGAGCGACGGCACACAGAGCGGCCCGAGCCCGGCCGGGGTCAGGTCGATCACCTTCACGCCCGCCGCTTGCAGGAGTTCGTCGTGGCGGGGATGCACGTAGGCGCTGGTGGCGTCGAACGCGATCTTGATGTCGTCTGCCTCGAGGTGGGGCAACAGACCGTCGATGCCGTCGGCCGTGGTCTGCAACCCCAGCTCGGCCGCGATCGCGAGGCCCTGGGAGTCGGGATCGATGCCGACCATCCACACCGGTTCGAGGTGCTCGGTCCGGCGCAGCTTGTAGATCAGGTCGGTGCCGATGTTGCCCGACCCGATCAGGGCGCAGTTGATCTTCTTGGTCACGAGGTTCTCCTTCGGGCCGACGTCACTCGAATCGCACGCCGAGCGTGCCGAGGGTCTGGAAGCGGGCTTCGACGTTGTCGCCGGGGTCGACGGCGATGGCGGCGGTAATGCCGCCCGACAGCACGACCTGCCCGGCGGTCAGGCGATGGCCGAGGCTCCCGGCGATCGCGGCGACGGTGGCGACGCCCGCCGCCGGGTCGCCGAGCACGGCGGCGCTGGCCCCGGTGGTCTCGACGTGCCCGTTGCGCAGGATCGCCACCCCGAGCGTGGTCCGGTCGGCGAGGTCGTCGAGCTTCACGCCTCGTCCGCCGAGGACGAAGCGGGACGACGAGGAGTTGTCGGCGATCACGTTGGGCAGGTCGAACGAGAAGTTCTCGTAGCGCGAGTCGATGATCTCGATCGCCGGGACGACGAAGGCGGTGGCCGCCACGACGTCGTCGACGGTGCAGCCCTCGACGGGGAGGTCGCGGCCGAGCACGAAGGCGACCTCGCACTCGACCCGAGGGTGGACGAGGTCGGCGACGGTGACGGTCGTCTGCTCGGGCACCGCCATGGCGTCGGTCAGGAACCCGATCGTCGGCTCGTCGACGCCCATCTGCAGCATCTTGGCCTTGGACGTGAGGCCGGCCTTCCAGCCGACGAGTCGCTGCCCGGCGGCCCGGTAGCGGTCGAGGAGCTCGCCCTGCGCGGCGTAGGCGGCAGCGACGTCGGCCAGGTCGGCGAACATCGGCACCGCCCGACCGGCGGTCTGGGCCTCGAACAGCGTGTCGGCGATCGTGGCGCTCACGTGGCGCCCTCCCGGGTGAAGCGAACCGAGCACGAGCCGAGGCCGCCGATCGTGCACCGGAGTTCGTTGCCGGCCTCGACGTCGACCAGCACCGACTGGGAGCCCGAGAGGATCACCTCGCCGGCCCGGAACGGCAGCCCGAGGTCGCCCAGGGTGTTGGCCAACCAGGCGATCGCGTTGGCCGGGCCGCCGAGCACGGCCGCCCCGCAGCCCGTGGTGACGATCTCGCCGTCGATCTCCACGATCATGCCGGCCATCGTCAGGTCGACCTCGAGCGGGTCGGCGGTCGCCTCGCCGATCACGAACTCGCCGCAGCTGGCGTTGTCGGCGACGGTGTCGACGATGCCGATGTCCCAGTGTTCGATGCGGGAGTCGACGATCTCGATGCACGGCGCCACGTGGTCGGTGGCGGCCAGCACATCGGCGGCGGTGATGCCGGGACCGACCAGGTCGGCCTTCAGCACGAAGGCGAGTTCGGCCTCGGCCCGGGGCTGGACGAGACGGTCGAGGTCGATCTCGCCGCCGTCGGCGACCTGCATGCCCGACAGCAGCTGCCCGAAGTCGGGCCGGTCGACGCCGAGCAGGTCCTGGACGGCCTTGGAGGTGGCGCCGACCTTCTTGCCGACGACGGTCTCACCGGCGGCGAGCCGAGCGTCGACGAAGCGCTGCTGGATGCCGTAGGCGTCGGCGAGGGTGATGGGCGCCGGGAGATCCGACCGGGACCGCAGCGGCGGCACCGCCGTGCGGGAGCGCCACGCCGCGTACAGCTCCTCGGCGAGGGCGCTGAGGTGGGACGGACCGCTCACAGCTGCACGCACACGTTCTTGGTCTCGGTGTAGAACTCCAGGCCGTGCACGCCACCCTCGCGGCCGATGCCCGACTGGCCGGCGCCCCCGAACGGGGTGCGCAGGTCGCGGAGGAACCAACTGTTGACCCAGGCGATGCCGACGTCGATCGCCCCGGCCACCCGGTGCGCCGTCGACAGGTCGGTGGTCCACACCGAGGTGGCGAGGCCGTACGGCGTGGCGTTGACGGCGTCGATCACGGCGGTTTCGTCGTCGAAGGGCGTCAGGTGGACGCACGGGCCGAAGATCTCCTCGTGGAGGATCGACGCGTCGTCGGGGGCATCGGTCCAGATCGTCGGTTCGATCCAGGCACCGGCGGCAAGCTCGTCGCCCACGTCGGGCACCCCGCCGCCGGTGACGACGGTGGCGCCGGCCTCGATGGCGGCCCGGTAGTAGCCGAGGACCTTGTCGCGGTGTTCGTGACTGATCAGCGGCCCGTAGGTCGTGTCGGGGTCGGTCGGTCGGCCGTAGCGGACGGCCTCGCAACGGGCGGCGAGGCGGTCGCGGAACTCGTCGAAGACGGGCCGCTCGACGAAGACCCGCTCGGTGCCGAGACAGACCTGCCCGGTGTTGAGGAAGCCCGAGCGGAAGACGCCGTCGACGGCGGCGTCGAGGTCGGCGTCGGCGAACACGACCGCGGCGTTCTTGCCGCCCAGTTCGAACGACACGTCGCGCACCCCTTCGGCCGCCGCCTTCATGATCGCCGTGCCGGTGATGGTCTCCCCGGTGAAGGTGATGGCGTCGACGCCGGGATGGGTGGTGAGGGCCTCGCCGGCCGAGCCGGGACCGAAGCCGTGGACGACGTTGTAGACGCCGCTCGGCACGCCGATGTCGGCGAAGGTCTTGTCGATCACCTCGGCCAGCAGGGTCGCCGTGCGGGGCGTCTGTTCCGACGGCTTGACCACGACGGTGTTGCCGCACGCCAGGGCGGGCGCCACCTTCCAGGTCATCAGCAGGAAGGGTGCGTTCCACGGGCAGATCACGCCGATCACACCCTTGGGACGGCGGACGGCGTAGTTGAGGGCCCGCTCGCCGTGGGGACCGACGGTCTCGAACGACTCGGTCGGCACGTTCTTGGTCAGGTCGGCGAAGAACTCGAAGTTGGCGGCACCCCGGGGCACGAACGCCTTCTCCATCACGTGGCGGGGCTGGCCGGTGTCGAGCATCTCGGCCTCGACGAACTCGTCGAACCGGGCCCGGATACCGTCGGCCACCGCTCGCAGGGCGTCGGCTCGGGCCGGGGCCGAGAGCTGGCCCCACGGCCCGGCGAGGGCAGCCCGGGCGTTGCCGACCGCAGCGTCGACCTCGGCGGCGCCGGCCTCGGTCATCGTGCCGGTGACGGAGCCGTCGACGGGCGAGATCAGGTCGTAGGTCACCGTTCGATTCTGTGGGTGGCGCGGGCGGCCGATCCAATACTTCCTGTCCCGCCATGCGATACCCCACAGGTATCAGCGCGCCGACCGGGAGTAGGTTCGCTGCATGGAACTGCGCCACCTCCGCTACTTCGTCACCGTGGCCGAGGAGCAGCACGTCGGGCGGGCGGCGGCCCGCCTCCACATGTCGCAACCACCGCTCAGTCGCCAGATCCGCCAGCTCGAGGACGAGCTCGACGCCCGCCTGTTCGACCGGACGCCGCGTGGCGTGACCCTGACGACCGCCGGCTCGGTGTTCCTGACCGAGGCTCGGCGCATCCTCGGCCTGGCCGACGACGCGGGCCGCAGGGCCCGCGACGCCGCCCAGGGCACGGCGGGCCGCGTCGACGTCGCCCTGTTCGGGACGGGCATCTTCCACGCCATCCCGCTGCTGTTGGCGTCGTTTCGCCGGGAGCACCCCGAGGTCGAGATCGTGCTCCACACGATGACCAAGGAGGAGCAGCTCGACGCGCTGGTGTCCGGTCGCATCGACCTGGCGTTCAACCGCCTGATGCAGCCGATGCCGGGCATCACCTCGGAGGTGTTGGTGTCCGAACCGCTCTACGCCGCCCTCCCCGACGGGCACCCGTTGGCGGCCGGCGACGACGTGGCCCTCGCCGACCTCGAGGGCGAACCCCTCGTGGTGTTCCCGACCGGCATCCGACCGAGCTTCATCGACCGGGTGACGGCGATGTGTCGCGACGCCGGCTTCGAACCGCGGGTGGTCGCCGAGGTGGCCGACGTCGTGCACGGCCTCGTGCTCGTCGGCTCCGGGGCGGGCGCCTGTCTGGCGCCGCACTCGGCCACCAAGGTCGGGATCCCGGGCGTGGCCTATCGCCCGTTGCGGGCCGAGGCCGGCCGACCGGCGCCGAGCGTCGACCTGTGCGGGGTCTACCGCACGGCCGACGCCACCGGCGACCGGTCACCGATCCTGGTGCGCATGCTCAGCTCGATGCGAGCTGCTCCTCCAGCGAGCCCAGCACCTCGTAGCAGTTGAGCACCTGGGCGACGCTCGAGTTGGGCTCGCGCCCCTCGCGGATCGCGGCCACGAACTCGCGGTCCTGCAGCTCGATGCCGTTCATCGACACGTCGACGTTGCTCACGTCGATCGGCTCGTCACGGCCGGTGATCAGGTCGTCGTAGCGGGCGAGGTAGGTGCCGGTGTCGCCGATGTAGCGGAAGAAGGTGCCGAGGGGGCCGTCGTTGTTGAACGACAGCGCCAGGGTGCACAGCGCCCCGGTCTCGGCCTTGAGCTGGATCGACATGTCCATCGCGATGCCGAGCTCGGGATGGTGGGGCCCCTCCATCACGTGCGCCTCGACGATCGGAGCGCCCACCTGATAGGCGAACAGGTCGACGGTGTGGGCGGCGTGGTGCCACAGCAGGTGATCGGTCCAGCTGCGGGGCTCGCCCTTGGCGTTGGTGTTGGTGCGACGGAAGAAGAACGTCTGCACGTCCATGTGTTGGATGGTGAACTCGCCGGCCGCGATCTTGTTGTGGACCCACTGGTGCGACGGGTTGAAGCGACGGGTGTGGCCACACATCGCGACCAGCCCGCTCTCGGCGGCCTTGTCGACGACGGCCCGGGCATCCGCGAGGGAGTCGGCGAGGGGGATCTCGACCTCGACGTGCTTGCCGGCTTCGAGACAGGCGATCGCCTGCTCGGCGTGCATCTGGGTGGGGGTGCACAGGATGACGGCGTCGACCTCGTCGAGGGCGAGGCTGTCGTCGAGTTCGGTGGTCACGTGGTCGATGCCGTACCGGTCGGCGACCTGCTGGGTCTTCTCGAGCGTGCGGCCGACGAGGGACACCACCTCGACGTCGTCGATCTTGGCGAGGCCGTCGAGGTGCTTCTCCCCGAAGGCGCCGGCGCCGGCGAGTGCGATGCGAAGGGTCAAGGGGATTCCTCCAGGATGAGGTGGCCCACCGCCGTGTTGGAGGCGGGCACGTGGTAGAAGCGGTGGTCGAGGGTCGGGGCGGGGTTGTCGCCGCCAGCGCAGTCGGCCATCGCCCCGCGGGCGATCAGCCACATCACGAGTTCGACGCCCTCCGAGCCG
>JBPEXC010000285.1:0-4093 GCA_052032035.1 Acidimicrobiales bacterium
CGCCGCGGCGAGGGCCCAGCGGGGGTGGGCCGCCACCCCGTGGGCGGAACGGGCGGCCCTGCTCGACGCCCTGGCCGACGAGCTCGACCTTCGCACCGATCGCCTCGTCGAGCTCGCCTTCGCCGACGTCGGCACCGCCCAACCGACCCTCCAGACCACCCAGGTGGGCGCGGCGAGCGCTCGCCTCCGTCGCGTGGCCGCCCTGCCCGAGTCGCTCCTCGACGAACCGACGCCCGACGAGGCCGGACTCGCCGTCGACGTCACCCGCCAGCCGGTCGGGCCGACGGCGTGCATCGCCCCCTACAACTTCCCCCTCCTGGCGATGGTGGCCAAGGTCGCCCCCGCGCTGCTGGCGGGCAACGCCGTGGTGATGAAGCCCGCGCCCCAGGACCCCCTCCTCGTCGTCGAGCTGGCCGACGCCGCGGCGGCCGTCGGCTTCCCCGACGGCGTGATCGGTCTGGCGTTGGGCAGCGCCCCCGAGGTCGGGGCCGTCCTCGTCGACTCGCCCGACATCGCCATGGTGTCGTTCACGGGATCGACCTCGGTCGGGCAGGCGATCTACCGGGCCGGTGCCGCCACGATGAAGCGTCTCCTCCTCGAGCTCGGCGGCAAGGGGGCGATGATCGTCGACGACGCCGAAGCGCTCCCCGCCGCGGTTCGGGACGTCACCCGCACGTTCACCGTCAACTCCGGACAGGTCTGCCTGACCCCGTCACGGCTGCTCGTGCCGCCGCACCTGCTCGACGACGCCGTCGGCCGGCTCCGGGCGGTGATGGCCGAGCAGCGTCTCGGCGACCCCCGCGACCCGGCGGTGACGATGGGGCCGCTCATCAGCGCCGCCCAGCGAGACCGCGTCGTCGGGATGGTCGACCGAGCCCACCGCGCCGGCGCCGAGGTCATCGTCGAGGGGTTCGTGCCCGACGACGGGTTCTTCGTGGCGCCGACCCTGGTCGTCACCGACGACCCTCGCCTCGAGATCGCCCAGGACGAGGTCTTCGGTCCGGTGCTGACGGTCATCGGGGTCGAGGGCGACGAGGCCGTCGAGGTGGCGAACGGGACGGTGTTCGGGCTCCACGACTACGTCTATGCCACCGACGCCGAGCGGGCGTCGTCGATCGCCCGGCGGCTCCACTCCGGCGGCGTCAGCGTCAACACCACCGCCCGCCACCCCGGTGCTCCCTTCGGCGGGTGGAAGATGAGTGGCATCGGCCGCTCGGGCGGCACACACGCCGTGGTGGCCTACACCGAACTCCACGCCGTGGTGCGTCCGGCCGCCGACCTCACGGGCTGAGGTCGGCGAAGCGCTCCCGCAGCTCGCCGGGATCGAGCCCGAAGTCGGCGGGCTCGTAGCGATGCGCCCCGTGGGCGGTGCGGGGGTGGGTCCGGTGGTAGTCGGCCACGAAGTCGGCCGGTCGTTCCGGCGGCGCCAGGTCGGCGGCGGCGTAGACCGTGGCGATGGCGCTGACCGGATCGTCGACCAGGCGCCGATAGTCGAGGTCGACGAAGCGCAGCTGGTCGGCGGCCGGCGACGACCGGAACGCACGGGCCCGGCGGAACCAGGCCTCGGTCTGCTCGGTCTGGTAGCGGCCCACGTCGGCGCCGTCGACCTCGTCGCTGTTCATCGAGCGGAACACGGCGAAGAGGCTGGCGCCCGATGCGATCGTCTCGACGATGTCGCGGTGGAGGTGGACGACGACGGCGCCGGGGAACGACGCCGCGAGGTGGTCGAGTTCGGGGAGGTGGGCCGGCGCCTTCACCACCCAGCGGCGACCGTCGCCGAGGTCGAGGGTCTGGAGGATCCGCCGGTAGCGGGCGTAGGCGTTGGTCAGGTCCTGTCCGGCCAACCAGTCGGCGTAGCCGTCGAGGCGAACGGTCGACGTGAACCCCCAGTTGCGAAGATCGTGACCCATGGCGAGGACGCACTCCTCGGGAAGCCAGGCCCCCGAGTCGTGGATCGAACGCAGGGCCGGGTTCAGGAAGTGGAGTCGCTCGTGGGCCGACGCGCCCCGTTCGATGTGGGCGACGCGAGCCTCCTCGTCGAGCCCGTCGATCCGGTCGGGTCGAGCCAGCTCGGCCGGCACCGGGCCTCGCAGCCGGGGATCGGTCGACAACAGACGGAACAGGAACGTCGTGCCCGAGCGCCAGCCTCCGGTGATCACGATCGGCGGGATCAGCGGGCGTTCGGCGATCTCGGGATGGGCGCGCAGGTGCTCGGCCAGGGAGGCGCCGTTGCGGAGCCGCGACACCGCGGTGCCGAACACCGACGAGCGGCCGACGGCGTTGAGACGGCCGTCCTGATCGGCGGAGCCCAGATACTCGACGAGCCCCTCGCGCCACCCCTCGGCGAAGCCGCCGGTGGCGTCGGCGCCGCCCACCGTCTCGATCACCCGATCGACGTCGAGGCGGTACCGCTCGGGGTTGGCCCGACGGTCGGCCTCGGCCGCGGCGTAGACCTCCTGCACCGCGGCGGAGCGCTCGGGCTGACGCCAGCTCACGCCGGTGCTCCGAGTGAGGCCCGATCGACCACGGTGACGGTGGGGAGCTCGGGCTCGTGCTCGGGGAGCAGGAAGCGCATCACGAACATCCCGAAGCGGCGGCCCTCGGTGTCGAGCCAGTCGGCGCCCGAGGCCGGCGGCGCCGCCGACAGGGCGAACCGGTAGCGGTCGCCGGCGAGGGTGGCGGTGGCGTTGGTGGCCGAGACCGGCCGGCGGCGATGGTCGAGGGAGTTGCAGTAGCGGCTGTAGAGCAGGATGTTCCAGTAGCGGCACGCCGGCGCCGTCCCCTCGACGAGGAGTGCCTGGTCGTCGTCGAGGTCCCACGAGCCCCGCAGGTAGTGGATCCCGGGTTCGGTGAACGCCGCGCCGTTCGTCATCTCCGACCAGTGGCGGATCTCGTTGGTGTGGGCCAGGTCGTACTCGACCGACCGCTCGAGCATCGTCGGCAGCGACGTCATCACCTTGCCGAGACGGCCGAGCTGATGATCGAACCGGGCCGGGTGGATGTAGGCCTCGGGGGGAGCGGGGTCGGCGGCGACGATCTCGCAGCCACCGAGCCGGTCGCGTTCGACATCCGCGTAGAACTGTCGCACCCACACCGACGTCGAGTCGTCGAGCAGCGCGATCCACGGTGTGTCGTCGTCGGGCCGCTCCTTCGAGATCACGATTTCGAAGCTGCCGTCGTCGCCGATCGTGATCGTGTCGCTGTCGAGGCGCGAGGTCGCCTGGGCATCGAGGACGCCGCCGGACCGGTAGACGGTCACCGACAGGAACACGGCGTCGCCCATCGAGCCGGTGATCCGGTAGGTGCGGTCGTCGCGGATGTCGGCCACCCAGTACTTGAAGTCCGGGTTGTCCATCAGCATCTTCTCGCGCCATTCGTTGAAGGCGACGAGTTCGGGCCGCTCGCGGTCGGTCTCGAACCGGCCGAGGTGGTTGTTGAGGGCCCGCAGCATGGCCCGGTAGCCGTCGGCCCGTTCCGCCGGGTCGAGGTCGGCGGTCACCCGGTCGAGCTTCTCGCCCGCTCGCTGCATCCCGGCCACCAACGCCGCCCAGGCGGCCGCCGGATCCGGTTCGTGTTCGACGGACGTCTCGTGTTCGCTTGTCATGACCCCTGCTCGCCTCGACTTTGACTCAGTCGCAACAGATTCCGCTGAGCCACATCGCCGCGTCAAGCCGGGGTCAGACAAGCCGGCTTCAGACCGGCTGGACGGTCACCGCTGTGCCGTAGGCGAGGATCTCGGCGCCGGCACCGACCACGTCGGCGGTGGCGAAGCGGAGGTTGACGATCGCGTTGGCGCCCATCTGCATCGCCTCGGCCTCGAGCCGGTCGATCGCCTCGGCCCGTGCCTCGCTCATCATCTCGGTGTAGCCGGTCAGCTCGCCGCCGACGATCGACTTGAGGGAGGCGCCGATGTCGCGCCCGATGTGCTTGGTGCGCACCGTGCTGCCCTGGGCCACGCCCTGGACGTGGGTGATGTGGTGGCCGGGGATGGTCTCGGTGGTCACGGTGAGGAGTCGCGTCTGCATGTGTGCTCCAACGTTGGTGCGGCCCCGACGGTTCCCGGAGGGAAGGGAGAACCGTCGGGGCCGGCTGC
>JBPEXC010000286.1:0-1807 GCA_052032035.1 Acidimicrobiales bacterium
TGGTGGCGTCGGCCACCGTGGCGGTGGCTGGTGCACGTGGCGTCATGGTGAGCACACCGTCCTTTCCGTCGCGATGGTGCCGTTCGGATGCGCAGTCGTTGTTGTGGCTGCCTGACCCGGCCAGAAGTTAGCGCTAAAAATCTTCGAGTTCTGCATCCGGCGGGTGGGACCGGTGCGTAAGGGGGGTTGAACCACTCCTCACGAAGGGCTTCTCCCGATGACTACCACCACCCCGAACCGTGCCTCGACCCGGACACCGATGCGCCTGCTGGCCGTCCTCGCCGCCCTGGCCTTCTCGCTCCTGGCGATCGCCTCCCCGGCCTCGGCGCAGGCCGACGCCCGCATCCATCTCCTCCACGGCATCCCCGACACCGACGTCGACGTGGTGGTCGGCGGTGAGGCCGTGATCAGCGGCTTCTCGTTCGGCGACACCCAGGACCTGTCCGGGTTCGCCGGTGAGACCCTCGCCGACCTGCAGGTCGTCGTGGCCGGCACCGACACCGTCGCCATCGACGCCGGCGACGTCGCCCTGCCCGCCAGCGGCAACTACACCGTGATCGCCCACCTCGACGCCGAGGGCACCCCGACGCTCGGCGTGTTCGAGAACGACACGTCCACCACCGCCGCCGGCGAGGGTCGCCTCGTCGTACGCCACACCGCGGCGGCACCCGCCGTCGACGTGCTGGCCGGCGACGCCCCGGTCATCGAGAACCTCCCCAACGGTGACGGCGCCGCCCTCGACCTGGCCGCCGGCACCGTGTCGGCCTCGGTCGTGCCCGCCGGCGCCACCGAGCCGGTCGTGATCGGCCCGGCCGACCTCCCGGTCACCGACGGAAGCTCGCTGATCGTCTACGCCGTCGGCTCGCTCGACGCCGACACCCTCACCGTGCTGACCGAGCAGATCGACGGCCTCGGGTCGACCCCGAGCGAGATCCCCACCGGCCTCGCCCCCCTCGAGACCACCGGCAGCGGCACGGCCGTCGTCGGCTCGCTGGTCGCTGCGCTGATGGGCCTCGTGCTCTTCGCCGGCGGCCGGGCCCTGGCCACGGCTCGTCGCTGAGGCGGGAGCCCGTCCGATGGTGGCGATCGTCGCTCCCCCTCGTCACTTCGCCATCGCCCTGGCGGTCGTCCTGACCGGTTGCTCCGCGGCAGCCGGCACGGGCGACCGCCAGGAAGGCGCGTCGCCCACCACGGTGCTATCCAACGCGGTGTCACTCGATGCCGTGTCGCCCGAGGCCGTGTCGCCCAACGCGGTGTCGCCCACCACCGAGGTGCCGGTCGCGTCGACCGCGGCTGACGATGCCACGCCGGCCTCGTTCGGTGAGCCGCTCGACTCGGCGATCGGCATCCCCGAGGCCGTCGAGCGGGTCGCCCCGATCGGGGTCTCGATCCCCGCCCTCGGGATCGATGCCGCCAGCGTCGTGCCGGTCGGTGTGGAGGCCGACGGCGTGATGGAGGTGCCACCCGCCGACCAGCTCGGCTGGTACCGCCACGGCGTCGCCCCCGGCGAGATGGGGTCGGCCGTCGTCGCCGGCCACGTCGTCGACCCGAGCGGGCCCGGCGTGTTCCGCTACCTCGCCGACCTCGAGGTCGGCGACGAGGTGACGGTCAGCGACGCCGCCGGCGAGGTCCGCCGCTTCGTCGTCGCCGAGGTCGAACTCCACGACAAGGCGGCGGTCCCCTTCGACGAGGTGTTCGCTCGCAGCGGCGACCCGCAGCTCGTGCTCGTCACCTGCGGCGGCGACTGGGACGCCGACCGCCGGTCGTACCGAGCCAACGTCGTCGTCACCGCCGTCCCGGCCTGAGG
>JBPEXC010000287.1:0-24642 GCA_052032035.1 Acidimicrobiales bacterium
CCCCGGCGCGATGTTCGCCACCCTCGGCCTCCTGGCCGTCGTCGGCGCCGAGACCGCCGGCCGGCAGCTGCGTGAGACGTCGCTGGATGAGACGTCGACGCGCGAAGAGGCACCGGTCTAGGCCAGGCTGGTAGAGAACGTGCTCATGGGTCAGCGCCTCGTGTTCCCGCTCCGCCGCCTCGGCCACCTCAGCCGTGAGGAGTTCCAGGCCTACTGGTTCGATCACCACGCCCCGCTGGTGGCGTCGGTCGCCGACACGCTCGGCATCGTCGGCTACCAGCAGATCCACACCCGCACCGAAGCTCGGCCGACGACGGTGCCGTGCTTCGACGGCGTCTCCGAGCTCTGGTTCGACCCGGCGGCTCGAGCTGGTGACCGTGACGCCGTGGCGGCGGCGTCGCAGCTGCTCCTCGACGACGAGCGCACCTTCATCGACCTCCCGGCGTCACCGCTGTGGATGGCGGAGGAGGACGTCCACCTCGCCGGCCCGACCGAAGGTCTCCGCATGACCGCCGTGCTGCGCCGTCACCCGTCGATCACCCGCGACGAGTTCCGGCGCCACTGGAGCGAGGTCCACGGCCCGTGGGCGCTGCGGCACCCCGAGGTGTTCGGGTTCCGCCACTACACCCAGCTCCACACCCCGGCCGACGCCGACGACAGCCCGATCGCCCGGGCCCGCCAGGCCCCGCCGGCGTTCGACGGGGTCAGCGTGATCTACCGCGACCCACCCACCGCCTCGGCCGACGCGGTCGCTGCGCTGCGAGCCGAATTCCACGAGGACGAACAGTCCTTCCTCGACGTCGACGCCAGCCCCGTGTTCTTCGGCGAGGTGCGGGTGATCGTCGGTGAGCAGGAAGGTGCTCGCCGGTAGCGATCGCTACGAACCGGCCAGGGTCTCGAGGGCGACGTCGACGGTGCTCGTCAGCGAGGCGGGCACGTCGACCGGCACGCCGACGGCTTCATAGTTCTCACCGTCGAGGGTCGTGTAGGTCTCCATCGAGAGGGTCAGCTCGGTGCCGTCGGGCAGCGTCCAGTCGATGGCGTCGGAGAACTCCCCGAACGAGGGGCCGCCGACGACGATCGCGTCGGTGACCTCGGTGATCGCCAGCAGGAACGCCTCGGCGGCGCTGGCGGTCATCGGAGAGGTCAGCACGACGATCTCGCCGTGGCAGACGATCGCCTGGGGCTCGACCTCGACCACCTGCACCACGGGGTCGGGCTCGGCATGGGCCCACTTGCGGTAGGCGGGGGTCGTCTCGTCGACGAAGTAGCCGGCGGCGAGCACGGCGAGGTCTTCGTAGCCGCCGCCGTTGAAGCGGAGATCGACGACCAATCGGTCGTAGCGGTCGAGATCGGCGATGGCCTCGTCGAGGGCGGCGCGCAGGGCCTCCCGGTCGGCGACGGGGTCGTCCTCGCCGCTGATGCCCTCGAACGCCACTATGATCAGGTAGCCGACCCCCGGCTCGAGTTCACCCCACGCCACCGACCCGGTGGCGTCGGCCGTGGCGCCGTCGATGCGGTCGATCGTCCGATCGAACTCGGCGCCGACGAGCTCGCCGAGGTCGTCGATCGACTCGATGCCGGGCTCCCCGAACGCCGAGAGGTCGGGATCGACCTCGAACCCCTCGACCATCGTGTGGCCGTCGCCGATGTCGACCAGCGCGGCGCCGAGGGCGGCCTCGAAGTCGTCCGGGTCATTGGCGTCCGCCTCGAGTGAGGCGACGACCGCCGGCCAGTCGACGCCTCGTTCCGCGAAGAACGGGTAGTGGGTGGAGAACAGCTCGTCGAGCGCGGTGAGGGCGGCGTCGGATGTCGACTCGCACATCGGCGCCTCGGTGAGCGGCAGGAGGCGGTAGTCGGTGGTCGGGCCGACGAGGTCGAGCGTGATGACGCCGTCGTCGTCGGCGTGATCGACCGGGAGTGCATTGTCGAACGGCTCGCCGACCACACAGGTCGACGCGGTCACGTAGTGGGGCGTCACCTCGTCGCCGTCGACGGCGAGCACGGTGCCGTAGCCGGCCATCTCGTACCAGCCGTCCGGAAGGGCGATCGTGGTGTCGACCGCCGGGTCGAGGGTGGCCAGGTCGCCGGGGTTGGACGCCGACACCGACACCGGGTCGTTGCCGGCGGCGAGGGAGTCGCCGGAACCGCACGCCCCGGCCACCAGGAGGGCGGCCAGCGCCAGGGAAGGCAGGGCGAGGGGACGAGCGGATGGAAGTAGAGCGCGCATGGCGGAACCTCGTGGATCATCGGCCGACTCGTGCCGGCGCTGGTCCCACCGTCGCCGGGGGAGGGGTGAGGCTCCGTCGTGCGTCGTTCGATCTCACCCGGGTGGTGTCCGGAAGCCGACCCGTCGACGCGGGCGGCCACTGGTCAGGTGGCCCCGACGCGATCGAGGCGACGGGCCTCCGCTCGGCCGAAGACGAACCACGGTGTGAAGCCGAGCAGGTCGAGCAGTTCGGGCGAGGCGTCGGCGAGGAGCCCATCGTCGACGTCGAGACCGTGGTTGCCGAAGGTTCGCACCCACGGCGCGCAGTAGGTGAGCAGGATCGCCGGCCTCGGCGTGTCGCCGGTGTTGGCCCCGGTCCCGTGCACGGTTCGGCCGTCGAGCACGATGACCGAGCCTGCGGCTGCGGTGACGGGCGCGGTCGACGGGGGATCGGTCAGCAGCGCGATCGGGTCGGCCCGATGCGAACCGGCCGCCACCAGCGTCGCCCCGTTCGTCGGGGTGAAGTCGACGAGCGGGACGAGGAAGTTCACGAGCACGGGGAACGGCGTGGCCGGCGGCACGAAGCCCTGGTCGCTGTGGAGGCCCATCGCCTTGCCGCCCGGGTTGGCGATGTTGGCGGCCATCGACGACAGCATCACCCGGTCGAAGCCGAACGCCTCGATCGCGTCGGGCGGGTAGTCGTAGGTGGCGGCGATCGCTCGCCGGGCGATCTCGAGGAGCCGGGGGTTCGTGGCCAGGCGGGCGAACGCCGGGTCCTTCGACAGCAGGCCGTTGATCCGCTGGTTGGGGCCCGGCAGGTAGCGGCCGTCGGTGGAGGAGCCGTCCTCGAGCAGCGCGGTTCCGGCCGACCGTTCGGCGGAAGCGATGGCGTCGAGACGGTCGCGGAGGTGTTGGATCTCGACGAGATCGAACACCCGCTCGTAGATCGCGACGCCGGTGGTACGCAGGTCGTCGAGGACCGTCGTCGGGCTGTTGGTCGGTGAGGGCAGGGGGCAGGCGGTGGTCATGGCGTTCCTTGCAGTCGGAGGTCGGAGCAGTTCGTTGCCTTCGATCTCACCGTCGCTCAGATAGAAAAGCCACTACATTCGCCTCATGTCTGATATGAGCATCGAGGCAATGCGGCGGCTCGATGGGCGCCTGGTGTCGGTGTTCCTCGCCCTGCTCGACACCCACAACGCCACCACGGCCGCCGAGCGACTGGGGCTCAGCCAGTCGGCGATCAGTCACGCGTTGCGCCGCCTGCGCGCCCTCCACGGCGACCCGCTGTTCGTTCGCCGGGCCCACGGTCTCGAGCCGACCACCCGGGCCATCGAGCTCGGCGAGCCGATGCGCGAGGTCGCCCGCTGCGCCCAACGGCTCTACGGCGGCGATGCCGAGTTCGAGCCGCTCCGAAGCACCCGGCGGTTCGCCATCGCCGCACCCGAGTTCGTCAGCGCGACGATCGGCGGACCGCTCCTCGCTCGCTGGCGCGACTCGGCGCCGGGGGTGTCGATCGCCGCCCACCCTTCCGCACACGCCGAGGCGTTGGACGGGGTGCGGCGGGGTGAGCTCCAGTTGGCGATCGGACGGTTCGGCAAGAGCGAGGCTCCCGAGGGGTTGCGCCAGGAGACGCTGCACCGGGACGGCTACTGCGCCGTCGTCCGGCAGGACCACCCCACGATCGGCGACTCGCTCGACGCCGACACCTACTTCGGCGCCGGACACGTGGTGACCGACCAGCCCGGCGAGGGAGCCCCCGGCGAGGTCATCCCGCGCCGACTGGTCGTCAGCGCCGTCGTCCCGTCGTGGCTGACGGCGCTGTCGATCGTCGCCACCAGCGACCGGATCGCCACGTGCCCGCGCCGGCTCGCCCTGCAACACGCCGACCTGCTCGGCCTACGAGTCCTCGACCTGCCCGGTCCGAGCCGACCGATCGACGTCTCGGTCGTCACCCGAACAGAGATCACCGACCCGGCGACTCGATGGCTGCTCGACGAGATCCGAGCGGTCGGCACCGCGTCGCCCTCGTGAGCCGGGCCGGTCATCCCCTGGGGGTGCTCGACCGTGCCGATGTCCCCCGTTGGGAGGAGTCGTGATCCTGCTCTGGCGGGATGACCGCCGGGAGAGGTTTCCGTAGGTTCGAGAGTGAACGAACCCGCCGGAGACCGAAGGGAGTCCCTGCCGTGGCCGCCACCGTCCATCCGAACCCGCAGCGACTGACTCGGCCCGGAAGCGGGAAGATCGCGCCACGGCCGTGGACCGACGCGGCGTCCCAGGTCGCGGTGCTCGCCGCGTTGTGGGGTTGCTACGCAGCCGTCCGCAGCCTCGTCGGCGACACGCAGCAGGTGGCGATGCGCAACGCGTCGCGCATCCTCGATCTTCAGGCGGCCGTCGGGCTCGACGTCGAACGCGGGCTCCAGTCGCTCGTCGGCGGGTCGGCGACTTTCGTCGCTGCCAACAGCTACTACCTGCTGCACTTCCCCGTCACGCTCGCCGCGCTCCTCGTCGCCTACTGGCGAGCCAGGGACACGGTCTTCCCGACGATCCGCAATGCCCTCGTCGGCGCGACCGGAGTCGCCCTCGTCGTCCACCTGGTGATCCCGGTTGCGCCCCCTCGGATGCTGAGCGGCTTCATCGACGCCGGCGCCGCGTTCGGTCCCGACCCCTACGCCGTCGCGGGGAGCGAGTCGGCGAACCAGTTCGCCGCCCTGCCGTCGATGCACGTCGCCTGGGCGATCCTCGTCGGCTGGGCGGTGATCCAGCTGCGACCCACGACGCTCGGGCGTGCGCTCGGCCTCGCCCACCCGGTCATCACGGCGATCGTGGTGATCGTCACCGGGCACCACTTCGTCACCGACGCCGTGCTCGGGGCCACCCTTGCGATGGGGTTCGTGTGGTGGGCCGGCGACCGCCGGAAGCCCGACCTGGCGCTCCGCTAGCGTCCAACGCCATGACGACGGCGGGGCCGGTGGTGATCGTGACGGGCCCACCAGGGTCGGGGAAGACGACCCTCGCTCGGCGGTTGGCCGACGGCTTGGCCGACGAGGGCGAACGCTCGGTCCACCTCGAGTCGGACTGGTTCTTCCGCTGGATCCGTGGCGGCTTCGTCCCTCCCCACCTTCCCGAGGCCCACCACCAGAACACGACGGTGATCGACCTCGTCGCCGATGCCGCCGCCGGCTACGCCGCTGCTGGGTCCACCGTGTTCTGGGACGGGATCGTCGGCCCGTGGTTCGTCGATCGAGCCGCCGGCCGCCTTCGGGAGCGAGGCATCGACGTCCACTACCTCGTCGTCCGCGCCGAGCGCGGCACCGCCCTCGCCCGCGTCACGGCGCGCGACGGCACCCCGGACGCCTCCGGGGCCGCCGTCATGTGGGACCAGTTCGCCGATCTCGGCGAGCTCGAGCGCCACGTGATCCCCGGCGACGGACCGGTCGCCGAGATCGTTGCACGCAGCCGCGCGGCCCTCGACGACGGCTCGCTGCGACTCGGCACCGAACCGTGGGTCGACGACCGCTGGCCGGTGTCGGTGAAGGGCGTGCTCACCCTCGATGGGCGCACCGTCGTGTTGCGCAACGACCGCGACGAGTGGGAACTGCCCGGTGGCCGGCTCGAGCTGGCCGACGAGTCGCCGGCGGCTGCGCTTCGCCGGGAGTTCCGCGAGGAACTCGACATCGAGGTGGAGGTCGGCGGCCTGATCGACTCGTGGATCTACGACGTCGCCGGAAGGCGCGTGCTGATCGTCACCTACGCCTGCACGGCCGCCGAGCCCACCGCGCTCGACGAACTCCGCCACAGTGATGAACACCGCTCCGTCGGGGCGTTCACACTCGACGAGCTCCGCGCCGAACGGATCCCCGACGGTTACGTGCGGTCGGTCTCGGCCGTCTGCTGAAAGTGGTCGGCGAGGTGGTGCGAACCGACGGTGGCGCCGACCATGTCGGTGCTGCCCATGAGGGCGAACATCTGAAGGTTGGCACCGGCATTGGCGTTGAGCGGTGACACCGCCCGCCCGATCGCCCGCACCAACCAGCTCGGCACGTGGCTGACCTTCGGTGGGTTGCCCGTGCCGACGAAGGCCGCTGCGGCCAGCTCGGCCTGGGTGAACACATCGGGACCACCGACGGTGCGGTCGGTCGTGTCGTCCGACGACGCCGCCTCTCGGATCACCTCGGCCAGGTCGGCGCCGTGGATGGGATTGATCCGGGTGGTGTCCTTACCGATCAACCAGACCCGGCCCCGCTCGGCCATCTGCCGGAACGCGTCGATGTCGTTGTAGAAGCCGGTTGGCCGGATGATCGTCGCCGCCATCGTCGAGGCGCGGAGGCGATCGACGACGCGCTCGCGAGCCTCGAGTAACGGTGAGTGCGAACGGAGCTCGTCGGCGCGGAGGACCGACACGAACACGAAGCGCTCGACGCCGGCGGCCTCGGCCGCCTCGACCAGGGCGAGGTTGATCGCCTCGTCGACCTCGCGGAAGGTTGGCTGCCGTCGGAACGAACGCACCCCGATCGACGAGAACGCGAGGTCGGCGCCGTCGAACAGCTCGTCGAGGGTGGCCGGGTCGGTCGGCTGCCCGACGACCACGTCGTCGCAGGCGCCGGCGGCGTCGCCTAAGCGATCTGCGTCGCGGGCCAAGGCGCGGACGTGCCAGCCATCCGCGTGGAGGGCACGCACGACGTGGCGGCCGAGGTAGCCGGTGGCGCCGCAGATCGCGGCGGTGCCGCGCCGTGGCGTGGTGGTTGAAGACCGGGTTGTCGAAGACAGGGTGGTTGGAGTTGGCGTGGAGTCGAGCGAGGTCATGGGTCCTCCGAGTCGAGAGCGAGGTCGTCGCCGAGCGGCGCTCGACGACGACCTCATCGTCCCGGTCGCGGCCTGTCACCGCCTCCCGCGTGGGTGGGCTTCACCCGGGTGATCAGACCGCCGCGGTGCAGAAGTCGAGAGGTGCTTCGACGCCGTCCCAGTAGACCCGGAACTCGATCGCCTGGGCCAGAAGGTCGGCGTACTCGGCTGCCTGCTCCTCGGTGATCGTGCCGGCGTCGAGCAGGGCGTCGATGGCGGGGGACAGGTGCTCGATCAAGGCGGCCTCGAGGTTCTCGGCGCCGACGCCCAGGTCGTCGGCGACGGCGGCGAGGTTCTGGCCGGACTGCTCCATCCGGACGTGCATCTCGTCGTGGCTGATGCCCAGGACCTCGATCAGCTTGGCCTCGATCGGCTGATGCCCACGGTGGAGGTCGAGGGCGCCGTTGCCACAGGCGGTCGAGCCCGCGATCAGGTCCATCAGTTCCGCCTCGGTGGAGACCGACGCGGCGTCGACGTTCTCCTCGAAGCCCATGCCGCCGCCACCGCCGCCGGGCCCGCCGTTGCCGGGGCCGTCGTCGGTCTCGGTTGCCTCGGTGGTCGTCGTCGACTCGTCGGTGGCCTCGGTCGTGGTGTCGGTGGTTTCGGCGGCGTCGGTCGCCTCCGTGGTCGTGTCGGCGGTTGTGGTCGCCTCGGTGTCCGAGCCGGAGCCACAGCTGGTGGCGATCAGGCCGATGGTGGCGAGGGCGACGGCGATCTTGATGTGCATCGGGGGTTCCTTCGGGGTTGGGGAACGGGCGTGTCTGCCCTTCGGCTCGTCACCTTCGCTGCCTCGCCCGAGGCCCTCGCCAGAGGCTGCTGCGAGTTCGCTGAGAAGTAGTCTCGGCGGATGCGAATCGTGTCGTTGCTGCCATCCGCCACCGAGATCCTGTTCGACCTCGGACTCGGCGACGACGTCGTGGGGGTCACCTTCGAGTGCGACTTCCCGCCCGAAGCCCGTACCAAGCGGATCGTGTCGACCTCCGCCCTTCCCGAGGGCCTCACCCCGGCCGAGATCGACGTGGTGGTGAAGGAACGCATGGCGGCGGGCGAGGATCTCTACAAGCTCGACGCCGGAGCCTTCGCCGAGATCGAACCCGAACTGGTCGTCACCCAGGACCTGTGTGCGGTCTGCGCCGTCGACGTCTCCGAGGTCGACGACGCCCTCACGTATCTCGGGTGCACCGCCCAGGTCGTCACCCTCGACCCGATGCGCCTCGACGAGGTGATCGCCTCGGTCGAGACGCTCGGCGCCGCCACCGACCGGGCCGCCGAGGCCGCCACGATCACCGCCGACCTGCGGGCCCGCGTCGCTGCGCTCGGGGCTGCCGTCGACGGTCGCCGGCGTCCCCGCACCCTCGTGCTCGAGTGGACCGAACCGGCCTTCACCGCCGGCCACTGGGTGCCCGACCTCGTCGAGCTCGGCGGCGGCGAGTCGGTGTTGGGCCGCCCGGGGCAGCGGTCGAGCGGTGTCGAATGGGCCGACATCACGTCGTCGGGCGCCGAGGTCGTGCTCGTCTCGCCGTGCGGGTTCCGACTCGACGGGGCCGCCACCCTGGCTGCCGAGGTGATCGAACGCGGCCTCGTGCCCGGCGGCGCCGAGGTGTGGGCGGTCGACGCCGACGCCTACATGGTGCGGCCCGGCCCACGGGTGGTCGACGGCGCCGAGATCATCGCCTCGATCCTGCATCCCGACGCCGTCGGGGCCCCGGACCCGACCAGGGCCCGCCGCCTCCGCTGACGCGACCCGCCGACCGGCGAGTCGCGCTTTCGTCGAACGAGCAGGCCACCTAGCGTCCCGGCCATGGGACGTCTCGACGACAAGATCGCACTCATCACCGGCGGGGCCCGGGGCCAGGGTGCCGCCGAGGCCGAGCTCTTCGCAGCGGAAGGCGCCACCGTCTACATCACCGACGTGCTCGACGACGAGGGGCAGGCCACCGCCGACCGGCTCGGCGACGCCGTCACCTTCCTCAACCACGACGTCACCAGCGAGGACGACTGGAACGGCGTGGTCGGCGGGATCGTGGACGAGCACGGACGCCTCGACGTGTTGGTCAACAACGCCGGCATCTTCCGCACGACGAGCCTGTTCAACACCTCGCTCGACGACTGGCAACAGATGCTCGCCATCAACCAGACCGGCGTGTTCCTGGGACTGCGGACCGGCGGCGCCGTCATGCGGGAGCAGGGGTCGGGCAGCATCGTCAACATCAGCTCGATCGCCGGGCTCGCCGGCACCCGCGGCGCCCACGCCTACGCCGCCACCAAGTGGGCGGTCCGGGGTATGACGAAGTCGGCGGCCCTCGAGCTCGCCGCCGACGGCGTGCGGGTCAACTCGGTGCACCCCGGCATCATCGAGACGGCGATGCTCCACGAGTTCGCCGGCTCGCTGCCACGGGTCCGGGAGAACATCCCCTTCGGCCGCACCGCCGACGCGTCGGAGGTGGCAAACGTCGTGCTGTTCCTCGCGTCCGACGAGGCGTCGTACTGCAGCGGCCACGAGTTCGTCGTCGACGGCGCCCTCAAGGCCTGACGCACAGCGATCGCATGTGGTTCCGGGATCTGGTCGGCTTCGACGAAACCAACGGTGAGGAGGTGCGGGCTCGGCTCCGGGTCGAGGGCGGGCGGATGACCTCGCTCGCCAACGGTCGCGAGCTGGGCTGCGGCACCCTCGAGATGCCCAGCCTCGGCGAGCTCCGCAGTCGCACGGCCGACCTGGTCTCGGGCGTGGGCCCGACGACGATCCGAGAGGTGGTCGGCGACGTCGCAGCGCTGCACCGCGAACCGGCCAACGCAGGCGCCACGTTCCAGGCGGCGTCGCAGTTCAACCTGCTCGAGATGGCGTCACCCGACGTCACCCCCGAGGCCGGCGTCGGCATCTACGAGCACGACCACACCCAAGGGCCTGCGTGCGCGATCGCATGCGGGGCCGGCACGATCTACCGGAACTACTTCGTCGAGATCGACGGGCACCCCGGCCAGACGGCCGACCGCCAGCTCGATGGTCTCGCCGACCTCGGGCGGCATCTCTTCCCCGACGACGGCGCTCCGTGGTCGATGCGCAACGGCTACGCGATGTTCGACCGCCCGGCCCTCGACGCGGTGGCGGACCGACTCGGCTCGATGAGCGGCGACGACCTCGACGAGGCGCGCAGCCACCTGCGGGTCGGCGTCCACCGGTCGGTCGAGGTGACCTCGGCCCCCGCTGGCCACGAGGTCACCCAGGTCTACTGTTCGGCCCTTCCCGTCGCCTACAACCGCCAACCGGCACACCTCTTCGAGCCCTTGGCCCGCCTCGTGCTGGACGCGACCTATGAGGCGACGCTGCGTGCCGCCGCCGAGACCCGCGTCGCCTCCGGCAACCCGACGGTGTTCCTGACCCTCGTCGGCGGCGGGGTGTTCGGCAACCGGACCGCGTGGATCCTCGACGCGATCCAACGAGCGCTCGACACGGTTCCCGACGCCGGGCTCGACGTCGCGATCGTCAGCTACGGCTCACCACACCCCGGCGTGGCGAACCTCAGAGCACCTCGCCGGTGAAGCTGTCGGTGATCAGGTACTCGAACGGGGTGCGACGCACCTTCTCCTGCCAGGCCCGCTGGAGCCGAACGAGGAACTTGATCTTCGGGAAGTCCTTCACGTTGCGCTCCCATCGGGCCTGGACCTCGGCCGGGTCGATCGGCTCGTCGAGCACCTCGTTGAACGTCTCGAGCGCCGGCCCGACCCACGCGTCGGCCTGCACCCGGTGGAGGAACACCGCCACCTGGGTGAGCGCGCCGGTTCGACCTCGGTAGAGGGAGAAGATGTCGACGGTGGCCTTGGCGAGCATCGGGCGCAGCACTCGCGGCACCAGCTGCTCGGTGAGCTCGGCCAACGGATAGACGAGCTCGTCGCCGTCGAAGCCCGCCGGGGAGGTGATGTCGAGCAGCCACACCTCGCCGTCCCGCCACGCGAAGTTGGGCACCTGGGCGTCCAGGGCGAGGTCGTCGTCGGTGCAGGTGACAACGAAGTCCCGTACGGCGACCAGCAGCGGGTGACCGGCCGCTGGCGTCTCGGTCGCCAACACGGTCTCGGCCAGCTGCTCCTCGGGGACGATCGGTTGGACGACGTAGCCGACGTGGTTGCCGTCGGGACGCTGGATGCTGCGCGTCTCGTAGGGCAGCACCCGGCCGCCGGCGTCGCGCAGGCGTTGGGCAAACGCGTCGATGGCGGCGAGCGGTTCGGTGACGGCCCGGGCCTCGCGCATCGGCAGCATCCGCTTGGCGATGAAGCGGGGATCGGCGGTGGGCCACCCGACCGCCATGCTCACCTCACCGAAGCCGAACACGTTCAGGCCGTCGATGGAACGGCGCCGCTGTGCGTCCTGGATCGCTGCCTCGAGCTCCAACAACTCGTCGTCGCTGACGTCGGGCAAGGTGTAGGCCGAACTCGGCATCTGTCGATCCCCTCTGGTCTCGGCGTCCCCCGTGGTCGCCGTCGACCGGCCGACGATGGTCGCAGACCACGTGCCGCAGTTACAAGACGTCGATCGGTCGCCAGGGGTGCGTCGGTCGCCGGGTGCGCAGATCGACCGAGACGTAGTGGCCCTGCCCGGGTGATGTAGCGCAGTGTGTGCATGGCGGCCCTCCGATCGATCAAGGATGACGCACGACGTCATCGCCAGGGGCGGCAGGTCGTTCGACGATTGGTTCATGAACGAGACCACGACTGCCACGACCACCGACATCCCGACCACCGACGCGACCACCGATACTGATCTTCAGGGGGTGATCGACGGCTACTTCGCCTGCTGGAACGCCACCGACGACGCCGACCGCCTCGCAGCGGTGGAGCGGACCTGGGCCGTGGACGCCACCTCGTCCGATCCCCTCGCCGCTGTGACGGGCCACGCCGAACTGGCCGAGATGTTCGCCGCCTTCCATGTCACCTATGCCGGGAGCTCGTTCCGGCAGAAGGGCGGCGTCGACGCCCACCACGATCTGGTTCGCTGGGGGTGGGAGATGGCCGGCCCCGACGACGCGGTGCTGCTCGATGGCATCGACGTCGCCGTGATCGGCGCCGACGGCCGAATCGCCCACCTGGCCGGCTTCTTCGGGCTCGAGATGCCGCCGGCCGTTTGAGTCGCCACCGAGTCGGAGTTCACGATCGGTGGCGACGACCTCGATGGGCGTCGGCCGGGCGGCGGTGACAGAATCGCCTCGCCCGTGGGGACCGGCGCTCGTCGGTCGCCCGCGCCGGCACCCGTCCGAACGAGGAGCACGACCATGCAGCAGGCGCAGATCAGCGACGGCACCCTGACGATCGCCACGGGCGTCGACGTCCCGGCCCCCGGGCCCGACCACGCGCGTGTGCGCATCACCTCGGCCGGTGTCTGCCACTCCGACCTCCACCTCGCTCGCGGCGACTGGGCCGGCGTGGTCGTGCCCGTGTGCGGTCACGAGGCGATCGGCGTCGTCGAGGAACTCGGCGAGGGGGCCGAGCGATTCACCTCGGTCGGCGAACGGGTGATCCTCGGGCTCGGCGGCACGGGCGGTGGCTACTGGTGCGGCGCCTGTCAGCACTGCCTCGGCGGCGAACCCCGCCTCTGCGCCCAGGCGAAGGGGATCATGGGCACCTTCGCCGAACAGTTCTGCGTCTACGCGAAGTCGCTGGTCGCGCTGCCCGACTCGGTCGGCGACCACGAAGCCGCCCTCGCATGCGGCGGTCTCACCGCCTACGGGGCGATCAAGAAGCTGTTCAAACACCAGATCAACCCAGGTTCGACGATCGGCATCATCGGCGCCTCGGGCGGGCTCGGCCACTACGCCGTGCAGCTCGCCAAGGCGTTCGGCTACGACGTCGTCGGCGTCGACCTCGGCGAGGATCGCCTCGCGTTCGCGAAGGAGATGGGTGCCGACCAGGTGATGGAGCCCGACGAGGCCGAACGCCTCGGCGCCACGGGCGGCGTCGACGCCGTGCTCGTGTTCGCCGCCGTGAAGGCCGGGTTCGACCTCGGCATCAAGATGGTGCGTCCCGGCGGGTTGTTCGTCGCGGTCGGCATCCCGCCGACCGAGCAGGGCAACATCGAGATCGCGCCGTGGACGTTCTTCCGCAAGGGCATCACCATGATCTATTCGGTGGTCGGCACCGTGCAGGACATGCGCGAACTCGTCGACCTCGCGGCCGCCGGCAAGGTCCGGAGCCACGTCGGCCGCACGGCGCCGCTGAGCGAGCTCCCGACGGTGTTCGACGAACTCGAGGCCGGCGCCTACGTCGGCCGCGCGATCATCACCGATCTGGCGAACTGATCGGTCAGGGGCCGACCGTCCCGTCGAGGAACATCGCGAGGCCGTCGACCGCGGCGCACCACGCCAGCGGATGCTCGTGCAACAGCCGGGCGGGAGGAGCTTCGAGGTGCGCACGGCCTTCAGGGCGACGACCGGGCCGGCGGAGGTGGCCCTCGCCGCCCGGTTGGCCACCCGGCGCTGGTCGATGGCCGGAACGAGCAGCGCATGATGTACTTCGAGGATCTCGACGCGGTGGCGTCCAGGGCCGAGGCGCTGCGGGCTGCGGTCGACGCCGCGAAGGTCACCCGCTGAGGGATCGACCGCCCACTCGGGGTCGGGGCGACGATCAGTCGAAGCGAACCCGCACCATCGGCGCCGAGGCGACGAACTCCTCGATCGAGGCCCGCTCCCGATACCAGGCGGCGCCGTCCGACTCGATCACTCGTCGTCGCTCGTCCGTGTCGTCGACCCGTTCGGCCACGGCCGACCGTGGTGATGTCGATGGTCAGGTCGGTGCGGAGCGCCGAGCGCACCGCGGCCGGCAGATGGTCGAAGCTCGTGCCGGTCATCGCCTCAGCCTGCCGGATCGGGACCACCGACGCCAGGGCGAACCGCTACCCGTTCCACAGCTCGGTGTCGGGGTGGAACTGCGACCAGGCGAACCAGAACGCCTGATGGCCACCGAGGTCGGTGCCGTCCTCGGCGACGGCCCGGACGCCGCCGCCGTCGAGGATGACCTCGATGCCGTGCGAGCGCACCTCCTCGCCGCGCTCGAGTGCGGCGATCGCACGGTCGACGTGGAAGGCGACGGGCGTGCCGTCCCCGGCGACGAGGCCGAGCACGTCGTCCTGGAGGGCCAGCCGCGGGTCGACGTCGCCGATCGGGAAGATCGGCCCGTAGGCGTCGCGCGTGTTGCGCAGGTCGCTGTCGGGTCGGCCCAGCGCCTCGGAGATGTCGACCACGCTCGTCTCGGGATGTTCGGCCTTCCACTCGCCCCAGGTGGTGGTGATCACGCTGTGCTGCGGCAGCACGACCCCCGCCTCCCACAGCGGCCCGGTGACGGCGGCGCCGAGGAAGGTGTCGAACACCGACAGCGTCTCGAGGTCGTACATCACCTTGTTGGAGCGAGACAGCAGCCCGCTGGTGCGGAGCACCGGCCGATCGAAGCCCGCCACCTCGTCGGTGAAGAACACCTGGGCAGCACCGCACAGCGTGCAGTACGGCATGGCGAAGTCGCGTCCGCCGAGGGTGTCGTTGACCATCTCGCGCACCTCCATCACCGAACGGGGATAGGCCCGGGCGTCGCCGTCGATCTCGACCCCGAACACGACCGTGTCGGCGTCGAGCCACTCGTCGCCGCCGGCCACGTCGGTCACCGCCGGGTTGTCGGCGGCGGGGATGCAGGTGCACGGGCCGTCGGTCAGGTCGTAGGGGCGGTCGTCGATCAGCACGCCGCCCCACGACACCAGCCGCCAGTCGACGTCGCTCTCGTCGGCGAACAGCGGCGCCCACCGCTCGTCGACGGCGAGGTAGATCGGCCGCTTGTAGCGCAGGTAGTCCGGAGGGGCCGGCACGTCCCAGGCGATGAGGAGGTCGACGGCCTCGGTCCAGTCCCGGAACGGGTCGATCTCGACGCCGGTGAGGGAGAGGTAGGCGTCCCCGACGAGGGTGGCGACCTCGCGGCTGGCGGTCACACGGAGGACGTCGGTCAGCCACCACGCCGTGCGAAGGTCCTCCGAGGCACCGATCACGGCGAAGGCCTCGATCGTCTCCTCGGTGTAGACGACGTCGGACACATAGGTGGCGAAGAGGAAGTCGACGGCCTCGACCACCTCGGGGTCGAGTGGGCCGGTCGGCGCGGTCGGCGCCGGTGGGAAGTCGCGGCCGTCGCCGAACGGGAGGCCCGGACTCGTCGTTCCGACGGTGGGGTCGACGGTCTCCGACGGCTCGGCGGGCTGCTCGGCGGCATCGTCGGAGGCCGACCCCGTGCAGCCGACGGCGACGAGGACCGCGGCGAGCAGTGCGAGCAGGAACGTGGTGGAGCGCCGACGCATGCGAGCAGTTCAGCATGGCCCCGACCGACGGTTCCTGCGGAACGGAAGAGGTTCACCACTTGTTCAGACCGCAGGGCGACCGTTCCGGGCTCGGGCCGGAACCCGGTCCGGTTCGGCGGCGTTGAGCAGGGAGCGGCGACACTGGGCCCCGTCGGCCCGTGACCACCCTCCCGAACGTAGAGGTCAGTGCATGTCCACCCTCCTTCTCCTGTTGTTGCAACTGGTGACGCTCCTCCTGCTCGCCCGAGCAGTCCTCAGCTGGTTCCGCCCGGACTACGGCAGCGGGCTCCACCGCCTGCAGGACAGTGTCGAACGGTTGAGCGACCCGATCGTCGCTCCGGTCCGCCGGGTGATGCCCAACACCGGCCCCCTCGACCTGTCGGTGTTCGTGATCATCATCGGCATCAACTTCGTGCTCGTGCCGATCGTGCGCAGCTTCTGAGGACCTGCCACCCGCCGCTTACCTCAAGGTCGTGACCTGGGGTGTCGATCCGGGGGCATGCGAACCGAGGGCCCTCCGCCGCCGCCTCCTGCCGGGGGCCTGCTCGCGCCGCCACCCTCGGCGCCGCCACCCCTGGCGCCGCCACCCCTCGCCCCGCCAGCGCCGTCGTTCGGCACGCAGCCGCCGCCACCGGTCGGGCCGCCGTCCGCCCCCGAGGCATCGACCGGTCGCACCGTCGCCGTCGTCGTGGTGGCCGGCCTGGTGGCGGTCGTCGGGGTGTTCGTCGTCCTGGTCGGCGCAGTCACCCTGCTCGGCGGTCGAGCGGCGACGTGGGACCCGGCCCTGGCGCCGTACGTCGAATTCGTCGAGCGAGAACGAGGCCTGGAGTTCGAGCACCCGGTCGATGTCCGGTGGGCGAGCGTCGCCGATGTGGTCGCCGCCGGTGAGTTCGCCGACGAGGAGACCTCGTGGGCCGAGCCGTTCCAGATCGTCGGCCTCCTCCCCGCCGAGCTCGACGTCGCTGCCGCCCAGGGCGACGTGTTCGCCGAGCACGCTGCCGCCTTCTACGACCCGTCGACCGAGGAGATCGTGCTGCCGCCCGGCGAGGCCTCCTTGCTCGACGCTGCGACGATCGTCCATGAACTGACCCACGCTCTCCAGCACCAGCACGGCTTGCTCGGTCCCGAGTGGGTGGCGACCGACAACGAGTGGGCCGGCGGGCGGGCCCTCGTCGAGGGCGATGCCGACCGGGTCGAGCGTGCCTGGTACGAGTCGCTGTCGGCGCGCGACCAGGCGAAGTTCGACGCGGAGCTCGAGGACCTGCTGGCCGACGTGCCGGACCCGGGCTCCAGCTGGCTCGAATCGAGCTTCTACGAGCCCTACGCCCTCGGCGACCCGGCGGCGATGTTGATCCTCGAGCGGTGGGGCTCCGCCGAACTCGACGACCGGCTGGCTCGCGGTGCCGACTCGACCGAGTTCCTGCTCGACCCGTTCGCACCGACCGGCACCGACGACTTCGACACCGACGGGCTCCCCACCTCGGCGCGGACCTACGACGGTTGGGGTTCGTTCGGGCCCGTCACGTGGTTCCAGATCCTCGTGCCGACGGTCGGCACCGAGACCGCCCTCGACGCCGTGCTCGGCTATGGCTGGGACGAGTACCAGCGGCTCGAACTCGACGGCGACGCGTGCAGCGAGGTGACCTACTGGACCGACACGCCGGCCGATCGTGCCGAGTTCCTGGCCGCCCTCGATGCGGTCGCCGACCGCTACGGCACCCTCGACGGGATCATCGAGGGAGATGACGGGCGTTCGTTGCGCTTCGATGTCTGCGGTCCCATCACCGACCCCGCCGCGCAGGGTCCCGACTCGATCGAACCGCTGGTCGTCCTCGCGTGGGTCTCCGTCGAGTTGTCCATCGCCGAGTACCCGGACGAGCAGACCCGCTGCATCGCTCCCCGGGTGGCGAGCGCCTACGTGCCGGACGACGATCCGACCGTCGACCCCTGGATCCAGCTCGGACGCCTCGTGCAGCGGTTCGGCGCCACCTGCGGCTGACCGAGCGGGGTGATCGGGGGCGCGGCTACGACGACGCCTGCTCGTCGGCGTCGAGCCAGCGATCGGTGACCCGCTCGGCGGTTGCGAGTGCCTGTCGCTGGCCGGTGACGGCCTCGAGGAACACCGACCGTCCGAGCGCCAGCAGGGAGCTCGGCTCGACGGCCTCGACGGTCGCCGTCCTCGGCACGCTGCGGATCAGGGCGACCTCGCCGAATCCGTCGCCCGGCCCCATCCGTCGGACCATCCGCGCGCCCTGGCGCACCTGGACCGAGCCCTCGACGACGACGTAGTAGCGATCGCCGTCGTCGCCCTCGCGCACGATCGCGTCACCGGGCTCGGCGCGGACCGGCCGCAGGTTGATCGCCACCTGTTCGATCGCGGTCGGGCCGAGCGGGGCGAAGATCGGCATCGCCTGCAGCAGGCGCACCAGCGCCGGGTCGGCCGTGGTGGCCGCCTCGTCGGCTCGGCCGAGGGCGCGGGCGCCGACGACGAGTGCCACGGGCAGCAGGGCGGCGGTGACGACCAGCGCCCACGAGAGTCCGATCGCCTCGGTGACCAGTCCGGCGCCGAGGGCACCGATCGCGACCCCGAACTGGAGTCCGGCCTCCATCACGCCGAGCACGCGGACCAGGACGTCGTCGGCCGAACTGCGCTGCACGAGGGTCCGGCACGCGACCTCGAGCATGCTCAGCCCGGCGCCGGCCGCCGCCATCGCCGCCACCGCGACGGCGAGGGTCGGGAGCCCGGCGATCGCGGCGAGTGGCACGCCGGCCACGAGGGCGGCGACGGTGATCGCCGGGCGCAGGCGAGCCGCCCCGATCAGGGCGATCGACGCCACGGCGCCGACGAGTCCACCCACTCCCGACGCCGCCCCCAGCGCGCCGGCGAGAGCTTCGTCACCCGCGAGGAGGTCGACGGCCACCGCCACGAAGAAGACGTCGAGGGCGCCGCCGACGACGTAGCCGGCCGCCACCATCGTCACCGGCGCCCGCAGGGTGGACGACCCTGCCACCCGTCGCAGACTGTCGACGAGCTCGTCGGCGAACCGGGCGTCGTCGGCGCCGCCGGTGGGCCGGACCCGCGCCGCCTCGTACCGGATGCTCAGCACCAGGCCGGCCGAGCACGACACGGCGACGGCGAACACGACGAAGACCACGCCGGGGGAGGCCTCGAGCAGCAGCGCACCGGCGACGGCGGGCCCGGCGAAGATGCCGAGGTTGTCGATCAGGCCGACGCACACGTTGGCGGCGGTCAGCGCCGACGGGTCGTCGGTGACCGCCGGGAGGATCGCTCCGATCGCCGGCCGGGCCACGGTCATCGAGGCGGCCGCCAGCGCCGCCGGCGCGTAGACCGCCGGGGCCGCGGCCCCCGCGAGCATCGCAGCTCCGGTGAGCGCACAGGCTGCGGCGACGGTGGCCATTCCGGCCGCCAGCATGCGGTCGCGTCGGACGCGGTCGCCGGCGGTGGCAGCGACCGGCGCCACGAGCCCGGCCGGCACGAGCTGGACGAACGCCGCCACCCCGGCCTCGCGGGCCCCGCCCCGCTGATAGGCCCAGACGGTGACCGCCAGCCAGGTGGCGTACTCGGTGAGGGCGAACAGGAGGTAGGCGGCCTCGAGCCGTCGGAGCCGAGGGTCGGCGGCCACGGCCCGCACCACGCTGAGCTGTCGCATGGTCCCCTCCGACCGAGCCGTCCTCCCGCCGCCGGTCGAACCTCCGCGGCGGGGAAGGCGTGACGCTACCACGGGCGCGAACCGAGCCCGGCGACGGCAAGCTGGGCTCGATGGGCGACCTCCCCGAGATCTTCCTCGACATCCTCGGTCCGGTCGCCGTGTTGGTGGCGATCGGCGTGGCCGTCGGCCGACGGCTCCACATCCCGCCGGAGCCGCTGGCGAAGTTGGCCTACTGGGTGATCGGGCCGGCCTTCATGTTCGACGCATTGGCCAACGCGGGGCTGTCGAGCGGATCGTTGGCCAGGATCGCCCTCGCGTCGACCGTCGCGTTGGTCGTCGCCGGCCTGGCCGGCGCGGTGTCGATGGCGGGCGCCGGCCGCCGACGACGGGCCACGGTGCTGACCGCCTCGGTCTACGGCAACACCGGCAACTTCGGGTTGGCGATCGTCATCTTCACCTTCGACGACTCGGCGCTCCCGTATGCGGCGGTGGCGCTCGTCGTGGTGAACACCCTGGGATTGATGGTGGGGGTGGCATCCGCCAGTGGGGGCATCGGTGGCCTGGGGCGGGCGCTGGTGGCGCCGATGACGCTCGTCGTGCCGCCGGCGCTCTTCCTCAACGGCTCGGGCGCCACGCTGCCCCCGATCCTCGACCGCTCGATCGGCCTGCTGGCCGACGCGATCATCCCGCTGATGCTGCTGACCCTCGGGATCCAACTCGAACGCATGGGGTTGCCCCGGATCGACGCCGACGTGGCCAAGGCGCTCGCCGCCAAGTTGTTGGTGCAGCCCCTCGCTGCCATCGCCGCGGTGCGAGCCCTGGGGCTCGAGGGCGACGTGGCCGGTGCGGTCGTGCTCCAGGCGGCGATGCCGGCGGCGGTGTTCACGGCGGTGCTCGCCATCGAGCACGACACCCGGCCCAAGGAGGCGGCGACCATCGTGCTCGCCGGGTCGCTGGCGTCGATGGCGACCCTCCCGTGGTTCATCCTGTTCGTCCGCGGCTGATCAGACGACCTGTCGGGTCTGCATCGGCGACACGAGGGCCGCGGTGGCCACGCCCCCGGCGGCGATCAGCCACCAGAGCCGATCGAACGAGGCCAGCGGATCCCCGGCGGCGGCACCGGCCAGCACCGCGATCGTGATCGCCACACCGAACGTGCCGCCGAACTGGCGTCCCGCCTGGAGGGTGGCGCCGCCCACCCCGCGTCGGTTGGGCGGCAGCGCCTGGGCCACCGCGCTCGACAGCTGGGGGAAGATGCAGGCCACGCCGACCCCGCTGAGCACCATCGACGGGAAGTAGTCGACGAGGTAGGCCGAGGTGGGGGTGAGGAACACCAGTCGCCACAGGCCGCTGGCGGCATACATGAGGCCGCCGACGACGAGGATCGGTCGCTGACCGACACGGCCGGCGAGGCGGCCGAGCCACGGTGTGAGCACGCCCACCATCGCCGGTCCCGGCGCCACCCCCAGACCCGCCTCCAGGATCGACCACCCCCACACCTGGGTGAGGAACAGGATCGAACCGAAGAACAGCGCCGAGAAGGCCGTGCCGAACACCAGGATCGTGAGCGTGCCGAGGGCGACGTTGCGGATGGCGAAGAGCTCGAGGTCGAGCGCCGGCGCATCCGAGTGTCGTTGGTGCACGACGAACAACCCGGCGAGCGCGATCCCGGCCGCCAGCGTGGCGATCGTCGTCGCGTCACCCCAGCCCCGTTCCTCGGTGCCCACGACCGCGTACGACACCAGCCCGGCGGCCGCCGCCACCAGCACGACACCGAGGGCCGCCGGCACACGCGTCTCGTCGTCGGTCGTCTCCCGCAGATGCTTGCGGCCGTCGACGATCGTGTAGATCCCGACCGGCAGGTTGATGAAGAAGGCCCATCGCCAGCTCGTCGCCTCGACGATCGCCGCGCCGAGCGTCGGCCCGAGCGCCCCGGCGATCGCGCCGGCCACGCCCCAGATCGCCACCGCCCGGGGCAGCTCGGCGTGGTCGAAGGCGTTCATGACGAGGGCCAGCGACGCCGGGATCAGGGCGGCGCCGCCCGCCGCCTGCACGGCTCGGGCCACGATCAGCAGCTCGATGTTGGGGGCCAGCCCGCACACCATCGACGCCGTGGTGAACAAGGCCGAGCCGGCGAGGAACACCCGCCGATCGCCGATGCGATCGGCCAGCTTGCCGGCGGGGATCAGGAGGGCGGCGAACACGATCGTGTAGGCGTTGAGCACCCACGACAGCGTGGCGGCCGAGGAGTCGGCGAACGTGGCCGACACGTCGGGGAAGGCCACGAACAGGATCGTGGTGTCGAGGAAGGTGGCGAGGGTCGCCAGCGAGGCGATCACGAGGGTGCGCCGAGCGGGGGTGGGGTGGGGCATGCGGGGGAACGTACGCGTCAACGTTGCATGATGCAACTCAAATGTCGGTGAGGTCTCTCCGGGGTCACGCCGAGCCCGACGGCTTCCCGATCCTCCCCGAGTGGTCGGCGGCCGCTCACCTCGCGGCGATGGACCGGCTCGGCATCGCCCGATCGTTGCTCTCGGTGTCGTCGCCCGGGGTCCACCTCGACGATGACGTCGCGGCCACGGTGGCGCGATGCCGCACCGTGAACCTCGAGGGGCAGCGGGCGGTGGCGGCGCATCCGGATCGCTTCGGGCTGCTGGCCTCACTGCCGCTGCCCGACGTCGAGGCGGCCGTCGCCGAGGTGGCGGTCGCCGCCGACCACCTCGGGGCCGACGGGTTCGTCCTGCTGACCAACGTCGCCGGCCGCTACCCGGCCGACGATGCCTTCGAGCCGGTGTGGCAGGCGCTCGCCGACCGACGAGCGCTGGTGCTCCTCCACCCGACCTCGCCGCCCTGTTGGCAGCACACCGCCCTCGGCCGACCTCGCCCGATGATGGAGTTCCTCTTCGACACCACCCGCGCCGTGGTCGATCTGATCCTGGCCGGCGTGCTGCACCGTCACCCGGGCGTGCGGTTGGTGGTGCCCCACGCCGGGGCCGTGCTGCCGATCGTCGCCGAACGGGTGGCGTCGTTCGCACGGTTCCTGGCGCCCGACGCCGACGTGGCCGCCACGGTCGGCCGCCTCCACTACGACCTCGCCGGCAACGTGACGCCGGAGACGCTGGCCGCCCTGCGGGCGATCGCCCCGGTGAGCAACCTCCACTACGGCAGCGACTATCCGTTCACGCCGGAGCCGGTAGCGGCGGCTGCGCTGGAACGACTCGACCAGCTCGCCGGCGACCTGGTCGGAGGCCTCACCGCCAACACGCGGGCGCTGCTGCGCGCCGCGCCCCCACCCTCGGCGTAGGCGGCCGTCTCCCACGACCGTCTCCACACGACAGTCTTCACACGACGGTCTTCACATGCTGGAAACGAGCCGTTCGCGCACGAGGCGTAGCGTCGAAGGGCGCCATCGGCGCGATCGGGACAGGGCCGGCGTCAGGGAGGATCGACGGTGACGATCAGCGAGACGGCAACGACGACGAGCGTGGGCTCGGGCGGCGACGCATCGGGGGTGGTCGTCGTCGACGGCTACGTGCCGGTGCTCGACATCGGCGGCGCCCGCAGCGGCGACCCGGCCCAGCGCCGGGCGGTGGCGGAGGCCATCGATGCCACCTGTCGATCGTCGGGCTTCCTGGTGATCACCGGACACGGCGTCGACCCCGAGCTGGTCGCCCACATGCACGAGGTGTCGCTGCGCTACTTCGAGCAGCCCAAGGAGGTGAAGCAGCGCGACGCTGCCACCCCCGACTCGCCGACCCTGCGCGGCTTCTACGACGCCCCCAGCTACGTGTCGACCTCGGAGGGGCTCGAGACCCCGCCCGACATCTGCGAGCTCTACACGATGTGTCGCCTCGGCGAGCCCGAGGTGGCGGAGGGTGCGGGCCTCGGCGACCACCTCGAGCTCTACGGCGAGCCGAACGTGTGGCCGGCCGACCATCCGGAGTTCGCCGAGGTGTGGCACGAGTACTACGCCGCCCTCGAGGGGCTGTCGGCCGACCTGATGCAGCTCTTCGCCCTCGGCCTCGGGCTCGACGAGCACTTCTTCGACGAGCACATCGACGAGCACATCACCAACCTGGTGGCCAACTACTACCCGGCGATCGACGCCGACCCGCTGCCCGGTCAGTACCGCAAGGGCCCCCACAGCGACTGGGGCACCCTCACGGTGCTCTACCAGGACGACGTCGGCGGCCTCGAGGTGCTCGACCGCGACGCCGACGAATGGCTGCCGGTGCCGGTGGTGCCCGGCGCCTTCGTCGTCAACATCGGCGATCTGATGGAGATCTGGACCAACGACCAGTGGCGATCGACCAAGCACCGGGTCCTCGTGCCCGAGGGCGCGGCGCGAGCCACCGCCCGGGTCTCGATCCCGTTCTTCCACCAGCCGAACTGGGACGCCCGCATCGAGTGCCTGCCGTCGTGTACCAGCGACGACGACCCGCCCCACCACGACCCGGTCGAGTCGGGCGCCTACCTCCTGGCCAAGGTGCAAGCCGCCTACAACTGAGCGCGAGCCGCCGAGAACACTGCGCCAGCCGACAACACCGCGCCAGCCGAGCGACGTTCGGTTGACGGGGAAGCGACGTTCGGCTGACGGCCGGGCCGACCCGGCGAGCGCATCGTGGTCCTCGTGATCTCCGACCGGGAGATCCCGAGCTGCAGGAGCAACCGCCATGATCGCCATCCCCTCGTCCCGCACCCTCCGTCGCCTCGGCGTCGCCGCCGGCGCGCCGATCGTCGCCCTCGCCGGGGTCGTCACCTACTCCCACGGCGCCACGATGCGCGACATCGCCGCCCACGAGGATCGGGTCGTCGCCCTCGCCGACGAGGTCGGCCCGGTCGCCTTCGACGCCACGCTCGAGGTGCCGGCGCCGGTCGCCCGCTTCGTCGCCGCCACCTTCGAGGATCCCGCCGTCGTGGTCGCCGAGACCGCCACCTTCGACTTCGAGGGCGATTTCCGCCGCCCCCTCACCGACGGGTTCGATCCCGTCGCCGGCAGCCAGGTGGTGGCGACGAACGAGCCGGCCCTGGTGTTCTCCGCCACCACCACGATGGTGCCGGGCCTGTGGGCGGTGGCCTATGACGCCTACGCCGAGGGGCAGATGGAGATGAAGGCCAAGGTCGAGTCGACCATCACCGTGGTCGACGAGCGCGAGACCCCCGAACTCAACGAGACCTCGCTCCAGCGGTGGCTGCTGATGTCGCCGCTCTACCCCTCGGCGCTGTTGCCCGGCGGCCAGGTCACCTGGGAAGCGGTCGACGACGAGCGGGCCCGAGCGACGGTGAACGCCCACGGCTACGAGGCGTCGCTCGTGTTCACCTTCGGGGACGACGGCCTGATCACCCGGGTCGATGCCGAGGAGGACGGCGACCTCACCACGTCGTACCACGGGTCGGGTGAGCACTTCGCCGTCGGTGACTACGAGCGCGTCGACGGGGTGATGATCCCCCACACCTTCACGGTGGCCCGGGCCGCCGCCGGCGGGCTCTACCCCTTCCTCGAAGCCGACCTCACCCGGATCGAGTTCGGATCGGTCGAGCCATCGGCCGACCTGGCGCAGGCCGGTGACGAGGCCGGGTGACGCCGTGCGATCCATGCC
>JBPEXC010000288.1:0-2193 GCA_052032035.1 Acidimicrobiales bacterium
GGACGAGCCGTGACGGTGTGGGTGCCCACCTCGTGGACGCCGTCACCGGTGTCGATCGCACGGCGGTCGAGCTCGATGCCGGTCTGATCCTGCACGGCGGTGGCGATGTCGGCGGCCGACACCGAGCCGTAGAGACGACCCTCGCCCGACGCACGGGCGGTGATGACGACCGACTTGGCCACCAGCACCTTGGCCACCTCTTCGGCGGCCTCGCGCTCCTTGGCGTTCTTGAGCTGCCAGGTGCGACGCATCGCGTCGGCCTGGGCCTTGGCGCCCTCGGTGCTGCGCGAGGCGAGCCCCTGGGGGATCAGGAAGTTGCGGGCGTACCCGTCGGTGACGTCGACGATGTCGCCGCGGTTGCCGAGACCGGCCACACCCTCGTGAAGAACGATCTGCATCTCAGCTCTCCTCGTCGTTGGTGGACTCGGGGGCAGCGGCGTCGGCGTCCTTGGTCGGGGCGTCGTCGCGCGGCGGACGATCGTCGCGGTTGCGAGGACCGCGATCGCCACGGTCGTTGCGGTCGTTCCGGTTGCCACGGCGCTGCGTGGTGATCCGGCTGTGGTACGGCAGCAGGCCCATCTCGCGAGCGTTCTTGATGGCACGGGCCACCACACGCTGCTGCTGGGAGTCGTTGCCCGACACACGGCGGCCACGGATCTTGGCCCGGTCCGACATGAACTTGCGGAGCAGGTCGACGTCCTTGTAGTCGACGTACTCCACGCTGTCGGCGGACAGGGGGCTGATCTTCTTCTTGCCCCGGCGGCCGCCGTCCTTCGGCTTGCCCCGGCGGGGGCTACGCGTCTTTGCCATCAGAAAGGCTCCTCGTCAGGTGAGTAGGCAGGGGGTTCCTGGCGCCCGCCACCGCCGGAGGGACCGAACGATCGGCCCCCGTCTTGATTTCCCTGGTAGCCGCCACCACCACCGCCGGCGTTGCCGCCGCCGTAACCGCCACCGCCTCCGCCGCCACCGGCGAAGTCGCTGCGCTCGTTGCGCTGCACGGTGGCCGTGGCCCAACGCAGCGAGATCGCCACGTCGTCGGCCACGATCTCGACCTTGGATCGCTTGTCGCCGTCCGGCGTCTCCCACGACCGCTGGTCGAGGCGGCCGGAGACCGTGACGCGGGTGCCGCGTCCGACGGTCTCGGAGACGTTCTGAGCGAGCTGGCCCCAGCAGGTGACGTCGAACCAGGAGGTGGCTTCCTCCCACTCCTGGGTCTGACGGTTCTGCCACCGGCGGTTGACCGCGACGCCGAAGTTGGCGACGGCCTGGCCGGAGGGGGTGAATCGGAGTTCGGGTTCACGGCCGGCGTTGCCGGTGACCGTGACGTTGTTGTCGATCGCCATGGGATGATCCTTCCGCGGATCAGACCGTCGCGCCGGCGAGACCTCGTCGATGTGCCTCGCTCAGCGGCAGACGGATGAACTTGTGACGGATCACATCGTCGGCCAGGCGCAACGTGCGATCGATCTCGTCGAGCGAGTTGGGGGCCAGGAACTCGAGGACCACGTAGAAGCCCTCCCAGCGATGCTTGATCTCGTAGGCGAAGCGACGGACGCCCCACTTCTCGGCCTTCTCCAGCGTGCCACCGGCTTCGCCGGCGAGATCACCGAGACGGTTGATCTGCGTCTGGACCGCAGACTCCTCGGTGTCCGAGGTGAAGATGATCATCAGTTCATAGGCGCGCATGCGCTACACAACCTCCCTGTGGACCCGATCCGAGACCGGGGCTCCCGACGGTCAGGAGCAGGGTGTGGAACCACGGCGGATTCCACGACCCCGCAATGCTAGCGGTGGCGGCGAGCACCACCACCTGGGTCGAACGTACCCAGCGCCCCTGACAGTTCTGACAGCGACCGCCGCCTCCCCTAGGTTGGGCCCCGTGACGACGACGTGTGATTCGTGTGGGGTCGAGGGCGAGACGGTGAGCGAGGTGCGACGTCTCTACATCACCCCGCCGGCCTGGGACACCGAGGGCAAGATCACCGAGGCCGCCGACACCGAGCGCTGGTGCCTCACCTGCATCGCCCACTATCCCCACCAGCCGGTCGAGGCCGCCTGAGCGAGCTGCCCCCGTCGACGGCGTGGGCTCAGCCGTCGCCCTCCTCGGCCGGGGCCGAGGTCGCCGTGGTCGAGGGTGCGGTGGTCGACGGTGCGGTCGTCGCCGGCGCCGTGGACGACGAGGTCTCCCCGGCC
>JBPEXC010000289.1:0-4019 GCA_052032035.1 Acidimicrobiales bacterium
GGCCCGCAGGTGACGGCGCACGCCGGGTTCGATCGGATGGTGCAGCTCGAGGTCGGCCGGCAGGGTCTCGCCGGCGATCGAGAGCAGGTCGGCGGTCGACCGCCCGCGCCGGTCGTAGACCCGCGTGACGTCCTTGTCGCCGGGGTTCGGGGTCTTGGCCGGCGTCTCGGAGATCTTGATCGCCGGCACCCAGCCGTCGTCGGACGACAGGGCGACGAGTTTGTAGACGCCGTCGAGGTAGGGGTGACCCTCCGAGGCGCTCAGCTTCGACCCGACCCCCATCACGAGCCGGTCGATCAGCGCCCGGGGGTCGATCCCGTAGCGGGGCGCCTCCTGGTCGATCTGGGAGATGATCTGGAAGATCAGCAGTTCGTCGAGGCTCGACGACAGCACGATGCGGGTCTCGTCGTAGCCGGCCTCGTCGAGGAGCAGCGCCGACTGGATGGCGAGGTAGGCGAGGTCGCCGGAGTCGAGGCGGATGCCGACCGGCTCGTGACCGGCGGCCCGCAGCTCGTCGAACACCCGGATCGCGTTGGGCACGCCCGACCCGAGGGTGTCGACCGTGTCGACCAGGAGGAGGCAGTCGTCGGGGTAGGTCTCGGCGTAGGCCCGGAAGGCGGCGAGCTCGCCGTCGCTGCCGCCGTCGCCCAGCGCCATGAACGCCTGCACCATCGAGTGGGCGTGCGTGCCGCGAGCGTGGAGGCCCATCCGGTGGGACATGCCGACGTTCGAGCTGGCGCCGGCGCCGCCGATCAGCGCGGCCCGGGTGGCGGCGTTGCCGCCCCAACCCGCCGAACGACGCAAGCCGAACTCGAGCACGGGGCGTCCCCGCGACGCCTCGGCCACCCGCGACGCCTTGGTGGCGATCAGGGTCTGGAAGTTCACGATGTTGAGCAGGGCGGTCTCGAGGAGTTGGGCCTGGACGAGCGGCCCCTCGATGATCATCAGCGGGGCCCCGGCGTGGACGACCCGGCCCTCGGGCACCGCCCGGATCGACACCCCGTCGAAGTTGCCGTGCTCGAGGAGCCAGTCGCAGAACTCGTCGCTGAACACGCGGCGGCCGGCGTCGTCGTACTGCTCCGCGAGCACCTCGCGCTCGGCCGTCCCGAAGCGGGCCGTCGCCATCCACTCGAGCAGGGTCTCGTGACCGGCGATGATCGCGTAGCCCGCCTGGTGGGACCCGTAGTCGGGGTAGCGGCGGAAGAAGTGCTCGAAGCGGGCGGGCCGCTCGGCCAGACCTCGCCGGTGGTAGAGCTGGGACATCGAGAGCTGGTAGTGGTCGGTGAAGAGGATCCCCCACTCGAGCCCCCGTGCCGCTCCTGCTGCGTTCATGGGCCTAGTGTGTCAGCCATGGCCGAAACCGCCTACGGGCCCACGACCGCCCTGGTCGTCGTCGACGTGCAGAACGACTTCGCCGACCCGTCCGGCTCGCTCTACGTGGCCGGCGGCGACGACATCGTCCCGGTGATCAACGACCACATCGCCGCGGCCAAGGAGGCCGGCGCCCTCGTGGTCTACACCCAGGACTGGCACCCCGAGGTCACCCCCCACTTCGCCGATCACGGCGGGGTGTGGCCGGTCCACTGCGTGCGCGACACCTGGGGCGCCGAACTCCACCCCGACCTCACCGTCGACGGGCCGGTGATCCGCAAGGGCACCAACGGCGAGGACGGCTACAGCGGCTTCACGATGCGCGACCCGGAGACCGGCGAGACGATGGCGACCGGGCTCGAGGACGAGCTCGCAGCCCACGGTGCCACCGAGGTGGTCGTGGTCGGGCTCGCCTTCGACGTCTGCGTGAAGGCCACCGCCCTCGACAGCCTCGCCAACGGCCACACCACGTCGGTGCCCCTCGAGGCCAGCCGTTCGGTGCAGCTCGAGCCGGGCGACAGCGAGCGGGCGGCGATCGAGCTCACCCGCGCCGGCGCCCTCGTCGCCTGAACGCCCACCTCGCCCACCCGGCCTCGGCGCTCGAGGACCTGGCCCCCGACCGGCGGACGGCGAGCCCGCGGCCGGGATCAGTCGGTGATCAGGTCGCCGTAGAGCGACTGCACCGCGGCGTCGGTGAGGAACGTCTGGTCGATGGCGGCTTCGAGGCCGGTGCCGGCCCGCAGGGTCTGCCAGTCGGCGATCTCGGCGTCCGACGGCATCCGCTCGTAGAAGAAGGCGGTCAGCGCCACGACCTCGCTGCGGGTGCCGGCCACGCGCTTCGCCTCGTCGCCCTCGGTGAAGTAGGCGAGCACGGTGCCGGGGTGGACGTTGGGGTCGTTCTCGAGGGCGTCGATCCAGAAGTCGAAGCCGCCCTGGTCGGGGGCTCGGCCGAACAGCTCGCCGTAGAGCTGGTTGAGCAGGGCCTCGGACCGATCGGCGCCGAAGCGGGCCTGGTACTCCTCGGAGTGGGCGAAGTGGTTGGAGATGGTGGCGATGCCCATGCCCTCACCGCTCCGCTCGATCCAGTACTGGAAGCCGCCGGCGTCGGGGACCCGTCCGAACACCGCGTAGTAGAGGCGGTCGATGCTGGCGGCTCGCGACTCGGCGTCGACGTAGGGCGTGAGCGCTGCGGCCACGCCGCCGTCGGACAGGTCGTCGAGGATGTCCCACTTGTCGGTCGAGACGGCGGTCTCGCCGACCAGGCGGTCGTAGACGTCGTCGACGAACTCGGCCTGGCTCGACGAGAGCTCGGGTCCGGACTGCAGATCGGCCAGGGCGGCGTCGACGCTGGCCGTCGGGTTGAGCGGCGAGCCGTCCGGGCGCTCGATCTCGAAGTGGAGGTGCGAACCGGTGTGCTCGGCGTTGCCGGAGTCGCCCATGTAGGCGATCACCTGGCCGGCCTGGACCCGGGCGCCGCGCTCGATCCCGGGGGCGAAGGCGTACTCGAGCGCGTTGGCCCCGTCGTCGGTGCCGGGGGTGTCGTTGTTGATGTGGACGTAGTGGTAGGTCCACCCCTCGTCGTCGGTGATGACGAGGTTGTTGCCCCGCGACGTGTCGTGGCGCCACCACGAGATCACCCCGTCGGCAGCGGCGACGAGCGGCGTCATCTTCGGGCCCATCATGTCGACCCCGAGGTGGCTGCGCCCACCGCTGCGAGGCGCCCCGTAGGTGTCGCTCCAGTAGACCTCGTCGAGGTGGTCCGGATGGACCGGGAGCGTGATCCGGCGGATCTCCGGCTCCTCCTGGGCGGCGGTCGGCGACGGGGCGACCCCGACGACGGCGACGGAGGCCAGGACGAGAGCGGCGACCAGTCGTGCGACGGAAACGATCCGGGAGACGGGGCTCATGGGTGCAGACTTCACGAAGAACGTGCCTTTCTCCGACGGCTGAACGGCGGGGGCGAGAGGGCGCACCCCGACGGCGGACCGGGCCGTCGACGCCATCGGTCTTCGGCACCCGCCGGGGGCCGAGTCGATCGCGTGACGGTCACCGACACCCTATCGACACACAACCGTCACGATCGTTAGGAAAAAGTCCACGTTCTCTGGTGCACCATCTGAGGTGGCGTGTTCGGAGCGGGGACCCGATAGCCTTTGTCGGTCGCGCCACGCCGTGTCGGTCGTGGCCCCGTACGTCAACCTCACCGAGGGTTTCCACCATGTCCATGGTCTGCCAGGTCACCGGCCGCAAGCCCAGCTTCGGCAACAGCATCTCCCACTCCCATCGGGTCTCCAAGCGTCGCTGGAACCCGAACATCCAGAGCCAGCGGTTCTGGCTGCCGAGCGAGAAGCGCTGGATCAAGCTCAACGTCAGCGCCAAGGGCATCAAGACGATCAACAAGAAGGGCATCGAGACCGTCGTGGCCGAGATGCGTCGCCGAGGGGAGAAGATCTGATGGCGAAGGCAGGCGAGAAGCGTCCGATCATCAAGCTGCGCTCCACCGCGGGCACCGGGTACACCTACGTCACCCGCAAGAACAAGACCAACACCCGCGAGCGCATCGAGCTCAAGAAGTACGACCCGGTCGTGCGTCAGCACGTCATCTTCAAGGAAGAGCGCTGAGCACTCCCTGATCGCGACCGCTCACC
>JBPEXC010000029.1:0-7161 GCA_052032035.1 Acidimicrobiales bacterium
TCGACATCGCCCGACACTCTGGCGACGCTCAGTCCCACGTATGGGACTGAGCGCAACGAGACGCGGCCAGCCGGGCGGGTGACCCGAGCAGCGTGAATGGCGTCAGCGGCCCTCGAAGACCGGCGGGCGCTTCTCGAGGAAGGCGGCGGTGGCCTCGCGGTGATCCTGCGTGCCCATCGTCGCCACCATGGCGGCGGCCTCGGCGTCGAGGGCCTCGGGCAGGTCGACCTCGACCGCCCGATTGATGTTGGCCTTCACGGCACCCAGCGCCAGCGGGGCTCGACCGGCCAGCGCCGTGCACCACTCGAGGGCGGCGGTCTCGAAGTCCTCGAGCGAGTCGCCGGTCGGCAGGACCTGGTTGACGATGCCGAGCTCGACCGCCTCCTCGGCGGTGAGGCGAGGCGAGGTCCAGTAGAGCTCCTTGGCCTTGGCCGGGCCGACGAGCTGGGTGAGGAACCACGAGCCGCCGAAGTCACCCGACGCGCCGATCGTGGTGAACGCGGTGACGACCGGCGCCCCCGGCTTGGCGATGCGCAGATCCGCGCTGAGGGCGATGGACAGCCCGGCCCCGGCGGCCGCGCCGGGCAGGGCCGCCACCACCGGCTTGGGCAGCTCCCACAGGGCCTGGCTGACCTTGCGCTGCAGGCCCTGGAGGTGGGCGACCGGGTCGGTGACCCCGGGGCGTCGTTCCTTGCCCGAGGTGTGCGACTCGGCGAAGCCCTTCACGTCGCCGCCGGCGCAGAACGCCCCGCCGACGCCGGTGACCATCACGACCCGCACCGAGTCGTCGGCCGCGAGCTGCGGGATGACCGTGCCGAAGCCCTCGTACATGGCGTCGCTCAGCGCGTTGCGGCGCTCGGGCCGGTTGAACGAGATGACGCCGACGGGTCCCTCGATGCGGGCGAGCAGGTCGTCGGTGCCGGTGTCGAGGGTGCGGGCGGGAGTGTCGGTGATGGCCATGGCGGCAGTCTCCCGCACGGCCACGCCCCGAGCCACTCGACCGCTGGTCGGTGGTCGCTGGTCGCTGGTCGGTGGTGTGCGCAGCAACCTACGCTCGGCCCATGGCCGACGACCCGACCTTCTTCGACGCCATCGAGGCCTACCCCGAACGGCTCAGCGTGGAAGCCGGCGAACCGGTGCGGCTGTGCGTGTCGACCACGGCCACCCGCTACCGGGTGAAGGTCGAACGCTGGGGAACAGCCCGAGAGGTCCGATGGCAGAGCGACTGGCTCGACGGCGCCCACCACCCGGTGCCCGACGACGCGGATGCCAAGGGCTGCGGCTGGCCGGTGGCGCTCGAGATCCCGACCGGCGACGACTGGGCGTCCGGGTTCCACCTGGTCACCCTCACCGCCGAGGGCGCGCCCGAGGGCCGCGACACCGCCCACGCCGGCTTCGTCGTGCGCCCGCCGGCCCCGACGACCTCGGCGATCATGGTGCTCGCCACCAACACCTGGAACGCCTACAACAACTGGGGCGGCTGCTCCCTCTACACCGGCGGGGTCGAGGTGTCGTTCCGGCGCCCCTTCGCCCGCGGCATGCTCTGCCGCCCCCACACCGATCGCGACGACCGCAAGGCCCGGCCGGTCCGGTGGGACGAGCCACCCGACGCCGATGGCGAGATCTTCCAGGCCTGGCGCAGCGAACGGGGCTACCCACCGGCGATCGGCTCGTCGGGCTGGTTCACCTACGAACGGCGCTTCGTCGAGTGGGCCGAAGCCGCCGGCCACCGGTTCGACATGGCGATCTCCACCGACCTCGAGACGCCCGGCGCCCTGGACGGCTACGACCTCGTCATCTGCGTCGGCCACGACGAGTACTGGTCGGCGCTGCAGCGGGCAGCTGTCGAGGCCCACGTCGCCGGCGGCGGCAACCTCGCCACCTTCAGCGGCAACACGATGTTCTGGCAGGTGCGGACCGAGCTCGAGGCCACGTCCGACGGCACTGACGGACCATCGAGCATGATCGGCTACAAGTACTCGGCCCACACCGACGACCCGATCCTCGACACCGATCCGACCCGGATCTCGGGCATGTGGGCCGACCCTGTGGTCGGTCGGCCCGAGGCGGCCCTGCTCGGCGGCGGCTCGGCCTGGGGGCTCTACCACCGGTTCGGGCAGGCGACCGCACGGGGCATCGGCGGCTTCGTCGTCTACCGCGACGACCACTGGATCTTCGAGGGCACCGACCTGCGCTACGGCGACGTGCTCGGCGCTCGCGACGGCGTGGTCGGCTACGAGACGCTCGGCTGTCGCATCCAGTTCGACGAGTACCAGCTGCCGGTGCGGGCCGGGGGCGACGGCTCCCCCGACGACCACGAGATCGTGGCGTTCTGCCCGTCGTCGAACCTGCGCTTCGGCGAGTACCCGGCGTCGATCTCGGCCCTCAGCGATCAGGGCGACCTCGACTTCATCGCCGGCCGACTCTTCGGTCGCATCGACGACGACTCGGTGGCGCGGATCCGGCACGGCAACGCCGTGATCGTCACCTGCCGGCCGTACCCCAGCGCCGACGGCGGGTCGCCGCGCCCCGGAGGCGGCGGCGAGGTCGTGACGATCGGGACGACCGACTGGGCGTTCGGACTGGCCGACGACCCCGACGTCGGCACGGTGACCGACAACGTGCTGCGACGCCTGTCACGACGCTCTTCCCCCGACGCCGCCCCGACTGGTCCGTAGGGCCCATCGCCGAGGCAGGTCTGCCCAGGTCCGGGCCCTCAACGGCCCGTGCGGCGGCGTCGATGCTCTGGCCATGGTCACCCCCGATCTCGCTCGCTCCGAACGTGCAGCCCTCGAGCTGGTGCAGCGCGTCGGCGTCGCCGGCTTCGTCGCCGTCGTCACGGCGCTGGCCATGGCGGCGTCGTTGGCGATCGTCGGCGTGTCGCTGGCGGTGACCGGCACGTTCGCCTACCCCGAGATCTGGGTGCAGGCGCTGGTGACCACCGCCGCGGTCCCAGCGGTGGTCGCCCCGCCGGTGACCTTCCTGATGGCTCGCCTCGTCACCCGGCTCAGCGTGACGACCACTGCGCTCCGGCGGTCGTCGACCACCGACGGCCTGACGGGCGCCCTCAACCGACGTGGCTTCTTCGAGGCGGTCGACGGGGTGCACTGCGTCGGCCACGGCATCGAGATCGGCATGCTCGACCTCGATCACTTCAAGCGGCTCAACGACACCCACGGCCACGCCTTCGGCGACCGGGCGCTCCACGCGGTCGCCCACTGGATCGCCCGCCAGGTGGGACCCTCCGGGATCGTCGGTCGGCTCGGCGGCGACGAGTTCGCCTACGCCGTCCCGGTCGACGGAGCGTTCCCCGGCCTGCCGCCCCGCCAGACGTTCCGCCTCGAGGGCGTGGTGTTCCACGTGTCGATCGGGCGGTCCCGTTGCGGTGAGGCCGGCGGCGTGACCGAGGCGCTGGCCGCCGCCGACGCCAGCCTCTACGACCTCAAGCGCCGCCGCCCGACCGCGGCGGCCGAGCCGGAGCAGGCGGCCCCGACGTCCGTCGCGGCGGCGACCGGGCCGCGGTCGGTGTTCGCCCTCGCCAACTGATCACCCGGTCACCGCTCAGCGGCCGGCGAAGCCCCAGCCGCTCCGGCGTGCCCGCGATCGTTGGAAGCGGCGGTGCCGGTACCAGCGGTCGATCTCCTGGTGGACGTTCGCGAGCTCGGCCCGCCGGAGCGAGGTGCGTGGCGCCGAGCCGGCGGTGCCGGGCGTGCGTCGCAGCGCAGCGTCGACCCGCTCGTTGTGGCGCGTCACCTGCTCGTTGAACGCCTCGACCAGTCGTCGGATCTCGTCGGTGTCGGCGGCGCGCAGGATCGCTCGCCCGAGGTCGCGACGAGCGTCCGCGATCGCCTCGTGGGCCACGCCGGCTCGTTCACCCTCCACCCAGGCGGTGGCCCACCAGCCCGGCGGGCGGGCGACGTCGAGGTCGGCGATCGGCTCGCCGTGGCCGGCCAACCCGTCGAACTCGCCCCGCTCCTGGGCGGCTCGGATCTGCTGCTCGACCCCGCTCTCGAAGCGGCGCACGAACTCCTCGCTCGTCTCGCCGTCGGACGCGCTGCTCATGGGCCCACGGTAGTCCCGGCCGGTGGGGAGGGTCGTGTCGGGGTTCGTCGGTCGGGGCTATCGTCCGGCTCGTGCCGACTCCGAGTCCCGGCCCGTTCGCCGAGACGCCGACCGTCGAGGCCGACGGCGTGCGTCTCCGCCCGCTCGGGCCCGATGACGCCGAGGCGATGCTGCGCGACCTCGACGACCCCGAGGCGATGCGCCTCACCGGCACCCACGACTCGTTCACGGCCGACGCGATCCGCCGCTGGTGTGCGACGCGAGCCGACCACGACGACCGTCTCGACTTCGCCGTGGTCGACGCCGAGACGGGGCGGTGGCTCGGCGAGGCCGTGATCAACGAGGTCGACGTCGCCAACCGCTCGTGCAGCTTCCGGATCGCGCTGTCGGCGTCGGCCCGGGATCGGGGGGTCGGCACCGCCGCCACCCGTCTCGCCGTCGGCTGCGCCTTCTCCTTGTGGCCCGACCTCCACCGGGTCGAGCTCGAGGTCTACGACTTCAACCCGCGCGCCCACGCCGTCTACACCAAGGTCGGCTTCGTCGAGGAGGGCCGTCGACGCGACGCCCTGTGGTGGGACGGCGACGCCCACGACGCCGTCGTGATGAGCGTGGTGCGCCCCGAGTGGGTTTGCCCTCCGCCCGCAGCGGGCATGATCGGGCGGTGACCTCACTCGATGTCGACCCGTCCGCCGCGCCCTCGCCCGACCCTTCGACCGAGGTGACCTCCGTGCAACACGAGCTCGTGATCGCCGCCAACCGGCTCCCGGTGCGGCGAACCGACGACGGCTGGGCGCTGAGCCCCGGCGGTCTCGTCACCGCCATGGCCGCCGTGATGGAGGGCGACGGCGGTGCCTGGATCGGCTGGGACGGCGAGGCCGGCGGCGAACCGTTGGCCCCGTTCCGCCACGAGTCGATCACGCTGTTGCCGTTCACCCTCGACGAGGACGAGGCGGCCGACTACTACGGCGGGTTCGCCAACTCGACGCTGTGGCCGCTGTACCACAACGCCCTCCTGCCGATCTCGTTCAAGCGGCGCTGGTGGAACGCGTATGTGCGGGTGAACCAGAAGGTCGCCGACCAGTGCATCGAGGCGATCGCCCCGGGCGGCACCCTCTGGGTGCACGACTACCACCTCCAGCTCGTGCCGCAGATGGTGCGGGCGAAGCGGCCCGACGCCCGCATCGGCTTCTTCCTCCACACCCCGTTCCCCCCGTCGCAGCTCGTGATGCGGCTCCCGTGGCGGGAGCGGATCACCGAGGGCCTCCTCGGCGCCGACCTCATCGGTTTCCACACCGTCACCGACGCCCAGAACTTCGCCACGCTCGCCCACCGGATCCTCGGGTTCGACGGGGCGATCCTGGCCGAGGGTCACATCGAGGTGCAGGTGCCGCTCGCCCTCGACGAGGCGGCGGCGTCGCTCGGCGCCGACGACCTCGCAGCCGAGGTGGCAGGGCTGGGCGACGACCCCGGACCCACGCGCACCGTGGCCATCGAGGCCCTGCCGATCTCGATCGACGTCGACCGGGTCGAGCAGGCGGCGACCGACCCTGCGATGGTCGAGGCGGCGGCCCGGTTCCGATCCGAGCTCGGCGACCCCGACGTCGTGTTCCTCGGCGTCGACCGGCTCGACTACACCAAGGGCATCGACGCCCGTCTCAAGGCGTTCCGGGAACTGTTGCGTGATGGGGTCCTCGACCCCGAACGCACGGCGTTCGTGCAGGTGGCCACGCCGTCGCGCGACGACGTCCCGGGCTACCTCGAGGCCCGGCACGCCGTCGATCAGCTCGTCGGTTCGATCAACGGCGACTACGCCCAGCTCGGGCGGCCGGTGGTCCACTACCTCCACCAGACGCTGCCCTTCGACGAGTTGTTGCCGCTCTATCTCGCCGCCGACGTCATGGTCGTCACCCCCTACGAGGACGGCATGAACCTCGTCGCCAAGGAGTTCGTGGCGTGCCGCCTCGACGACTCCGGCGTGCTGGTGTTGAGCGAGTTCGCCGGCACCGCCGCCGAGTTCGACGAGGCCCTGCTCTGCAATCCGTTCGACACCCGTGGGGTCAAACGGGCGCTCCAGCGGGCGGTCGAGCTCGACACGTCCGACGGTCGTCGCCGGATGGCCGCCCTGCGTCGTCGCCTCCACGACCACACCGTCCACGACTGGGCGGCCATGTTCCTCGAGCGGCTCTGAGTCCGGGCCCTGAGCACGCGAAACTCTGAGGACGCGAAACTCTGAGGACGCGAAAGGAGCCGGCCCGAGGGCCGGCTCCTTCTCTGCACCTGGCGGAGGTGGCGGTCGATGTGACCCGTGGGCGTCAGCCAAGGGCGGGGCGATCCTGGGCGACGGCCCGGTAGACGAGGAGGGCGACGATGGCGCCGAGGACCGAGCCGATGAAGCCGGCGGTCTGCACGAGGCCCTCGTCGAGGTCGGCGCCGAAGAGGACGTAGCCGAGGGCGCCGCCGACGAACGAGCCGACGATGCCGAGCAGGGTGGTCCCGCCGATCGACATCGAGTCGTTGCCCGGCACGATGGCCCGGGCGAGGAGGCCGGCGAAGAAGCCGACGACGAGGAGAACGATGAGGGAAACGAGCATTGGATGCCTCCGGTGCTTGGTGGTTGGGGTGGGTGCTTGCTCGGCTCCGCTCTTCCCCGGTTGCGTCGTTCCAAACCGACCCGCACGGCATCGCTCCACCAACCGCACCACCGACGCTGCCGGCCCGAGAGGTGGCAGACTCCGACGGTGGCCCCGACCCCGCCCGAGCTGAGCATCGACCGCGGCGCTGCGGTGACCCGCCACGACCTCGGCGACGGGTCGTGGGTGGAGGTGGCCGCCGGCTTCGTGCCCGACGCCGCCGACCACTTCGAGCGGCTGGTCGCCGAGGTGCCGTGGAACCAGACCGAGGTGTTGCGCTACGACCGCTACGTGGCCGAGCAGCGGCTCAGCGCCGGTATGCGCGCCGAGAGCGACGCCCTGCTCCGGCAGACCCAGCTCCACCTGGCGTCGCGGCACCGTGTGCGGTGGGACGGTGTGGCCGCCATCTGGTACCGGGACGGCGAGGACTTCCAGGGTCTCCACAGCGACCGCGAGATGCGGTGGCTCG
>JBPEXC010000290.1:0-3444 GCA_052032035.1 Acidimicrobiales bacterium
GACCTGTCCGGCCACGTGGGCCAGGATCGGCGCCTCGGTCCGCAGCAGGTCGCTGTGCTGCACGGCGTGGTGCTTGGTGAGGGCACCGATGGCCACGTGGTCGCCGGCGTCGTCGATGTAGCTCAGGTCGTCGAGGTTGCCGATGCCGACGAGCACGCTCGGCGCCGCCAACCGGAACTTCATCAGGGGGACGAGGCTGTGGCCGCCGGCCAGCAGCTTGGCGTCGTCGCCGTGTTCGGCGAGGGCCGCGAGGGCGGCGTCGGCCGAGTCGGCCTCGATGTAGTCGAACGCTGCGGGGATCATGCCGCACCTCCTGCGCCGTCGATCAGTTTCCAGACCTTCTGGGGGGTGGCCGGCATCTCGATGTCGTCGATGCCGTAGGGACGGAGGGCGTCGCAGATCGCGTTGATCACCACCGCGGCCGAGCCGATCGTGCCCGCCTCGCCGGCGCCCTTCACCCCGAGGGGGTTGGACGTCGAGGGCGTGACGGTGAAGCCGAGGGTGAAGTTCGGCATCTCCATCGGGGACGGCACCAGGTAGTCGAGGAGCGACGGGTTGGTGCAGTTGCCGTTCTCGTCGAAGTGGACCTCCTCGTAGAGGGCCTGGGCGACCCCCTGCACGATGCCGCCGTGGAGCTGCCCCTCGACGATCATCGGGTTGACCTGATGACCGCAGTCGTCGATCGCGATGTAGTCGATCAGCTGCGTGTGGCCGGTCTCGGTGTCGACCTCGACCACCCCGACGTGGGTGCCGAACGGGAAGGCGAAATTGGGCGGATCGAACGTCACCTGCTCCTGCAGGTTGGGCTCCATCCCGTCGGGCAGGTTGTGGGCGGTGAAGGCGCCGAAGGCCACCTCCTGGATCGCCACCTGCTTGTCAGGACTGCCCTTCACGGTGAACGCCCCGCCGGCGAACTCGAGGTCGTCGGGGTTGGCCTCCATCTGGTGGGCGGCGATCAGCTTCGCCTTGTCGACCACCTTGTCGCACGCCATCGAGATGGCGACGCCGCCGACGGCGAGCGAGCGCGACCCGTAGGTGTCGAGGCCGAGGGGGCTGACCGCGGTGTCGGAGTGGAGGACGTGGACGTCGGCCGGGTCGATGCCGAGCTTGTCGGCGACGATCTGGCTCCAGGCGGTCTCGTGGCCCTGGCCGTGGGGCGTGGAGCCCGACACGACCTCGACCTTGCCGGTCGGCAGGAACCGCACCACGGCGTGCTCCCAGCCGCCGGCCCCGTAGTTGAGTCCGGCGAGGGCCCGGGACGGGGCGAGGCCGCAGATCTCGACGTAGGTGCACATCCCGATGCCGAGCTGCTTGGTGTCACCGGCGTCGCGGCGGCGCTGCTGCTCGGCTCGGAGCTCGTCGATCTTCGAGGTGGCGAGCGCCTGGTCGAGGTTCGGGGCGTAGTGGCCCGAGTCGAACACGAGGGTCGACGCGGTCTCGAGGTTCTCGAACGCCTCGCCGCCGGCCAGGTAGTTGCGGCGGCGGATCTCCTCCGGGGTGACGCCCACCGCGTTGGCGAGCAGGTCCATGCCCCGCTCGATCGCGTAGCTGGCCTCGGGCCGGCCGGCGCCGCGGTAGGCGTCGGTCGGGGTGAGGTTGGTGAAGTAGCCGTCGCAGGTGAACCCGAACGCCGGCACGTCGTAGACGCCGGTGTAGAGGAAGCTGCCGAGCAGGGGGACGCCCGGGGTGATCAGCATCATGTAGGCGCCCATGTCGGCGTCGATGTGGACGCGGACGCCCTTGATCTTGCCGTCGGCGTCGGCGGCGATCTCGATCGTCTGGAGCTGGCCGCGGCCCTGGTGGGTGCTGAACGCCGCCTCCGAGCGGGTCTCGGTCCAGCGCACCGGGCGGCCGAGCTTGTTGGCCAGGGTGGTGGCGAGGAGCTCGTCGGGGTTGACGTTGAGCTTGGCGCCGAACCCGCCGCCGACGGCGGGGGCCACGATGCGCAGCTTGTTCTCCGGGATGCCGGTGGTGGCCGCGATCATCACCTTGAGGATGTGGGGCACCTGGGTCGAGGTGTAGAGGGTGATGTCGCCGCCCATCGGCGACGGCACGGCGAGCACGCCTCGGGGCTCCATCGCCGCCGGGATCAGGCGCTGCTGCACGAACTCGCCCTTCACCACGTGGGCGGCATCGGCGAAGGCGGCCTCGAGGGCGTCGGGGTCGGGCACGAGGGGCCAGTGGTAGGCCTTGTTCGACTCGAGGTCGCTGTGGGCGGTGGCGTCGCCGTCGCGGGCGGACGCGATCGAGGCGACGGCGTCGAGCACCTCGTAGTCGACGTCGACCAGTTCGACCGCGTCGGCGGCGAGGTAGCGATCGTCGGCGAGGACGACGGCCACGATCTCGCCGACGTGGTGGACCTCGTCGACCGCCGTCGGGAAGTGGGGCGGGTTGACCATGTCGGGGGTGACCGGCCAAGCGCACGGGAGCGGGGCGATCCACAGTCCCATCTCCTGGAGGTCGGCGCCGGTGTAGACGGCGTGGACCCCAGGCGAGTTCAGGGCATCGGACGTGTCGATCGAGTTGATGCGGGCGTGGGCGAACGGGCTGCGCACCATGCCCATCCAGAGTTGGCCGGCGGCCTGGAGGTCGTCGACGTACTTGCCTTCGCCGGTGAGGAGCTTCGGGTCCTCCTTGCGCAGCATCGGCGTGCCGATGTGGGCCTGACTCGGCGGGTTCTCCACGGCGGTCACTGGGCACCTCCGGCGCTCGTCCCGGCGGCGGTCAGCACGCTCTTGACGATGTTGTGGTAGCCGGTGCAGCGGCACAGGTTGCCCTCGAGGCCTTCGCGCACGTCGGCCTCGGTGGGGCTCGGGTTCTCGGTGAGGAGGGAGGTGGCCGCCATCACCATGCCCGGCGTGCAGTAGCCGCACTGGAGGCCGTGGCACTCCATGAACGCCTGCTGCATGGGGTGGAGTTCGCCGTCGGGCGAGGCCATGCCCTCGATGGTGGTGACGTCGGCGCCCTGGGCCTGTACGGCGAGCATCGTGCACGACTTGGCCGACTGGCCGTCGATGTGGATCGTGCACGCCCCACAGGAGGAGGTGTCGCACCCGACGTTGGTGCCGGTGAGGCCGAGGTGGTCCCGGAGGTAGTGGACCAGGAGTGTGCGCGGCTCGACGTCGGCCGAACACTCCTGACCGTTGACGGTCATTGCGATCTGCACAGCGGTTCCCTTCTGAACGTGATGATGATCCGATCCCCGAGTGAAGGTTGTCACACCACGTCGCCCCGCGCTCGTGCAACCGCCAAACATTGGGTCGCCCACACGCCGCTGCACGCCACCCCAGCGACCCAATCCCCGAGCGCGCCCATTAGCTCCAACATTGGGTCGCCCACACGCCGCTGCACGCCACCCTGGCGACCCAATCCCGCACACGCCCACCAGGTCCGGCATTGGGTCGCCCACACGTCGCTGCACGCCACCCCAGCGACCCAATCCCC
>JBPEXC010000291.1:0-1815 GCA_052032035.1 Acidimicrobiales bacterium
GGGTGGTGCGCGAGCGGGTCTCGGACGACACGTCGGCCTGCCACCAGTCGTCGCCGCTGTCGACGACGGTCAGACAGCAGCCGTTCACGGCGATCGAGTCGCCGATCCGGGTGCCGTCGAGCACGGCGTGGGCCGTGATCCGCACGACGTCGCCGTCGACGGCGGCGATGGTGCCTTGTTCTTCCACGATGCCGGTGAACATCAGGGGTCCTTTCTGGGGTGGACGACGACGCGGAGGTCGTCGCCGAGTCGGTCGACGGTCCCGAGGCGGCCTCGCCACAGGTCGTCGATGGAGGCGGCCGGGGTGCCGGCCAGGGAGGGGGTGCCGCCGCTACCGCCGAGCAGGGCGGGAGCGAGGTAGAGGACGTACTCGTCGACGAGGCCGGCGTCGTGGAAGGCGCCGAGGGTGGCGGCCCCGCCCTCGACCATCAGCTGCACGACGCCCTCCCCGCCCAGCTGCTCGAGGAGTTCGACGAGCGAACCGTCGCGCTCGGTGCGCCATTCGAGGCAGGGGTGCACCCGAGCCCCGGCCGGAGCGGTGCCGAGCACGATCCGGCGGGGGTCGGGGCCATCGGTGTGGCGGACGGTCAGTGCGGGGTCGTCCGCCCGCACCGTGCCGGCTCCGACACAGATCGCGTCGCTCTCGGCCCGGATCCGGTGGCCGTCGGCGCGAGCCTCGGGCCCGGTGATCCACTGCGACGTCCCGTCGGCGGCGGCGGTGGCGCCGTCGAGGGTCGAGGCGAGCTTGGCCACGACCCACGGGCGACCGGTGCGACGGTGGTGGAGGTAGGGGCCGAGCTGGTCGGTGACGACGCTGGCGTCGACGCCGGTGACGACCTCGATGCCGGCCTTCTCGAGGGCGGCGATGCCCTCGCCGCGCACCTGCGGGTCCGGGTCGAGGACGCCGACGGCCACGCGCTCGATGCCGTCGGCGATGATCCGCTCGGTGCACGGGCCGGTGCGGCCGTGATGGCAGCACGGCTCGAGCGTCGTGCAGAGGGTCAGGCCCTGGCCGAGTCGCCCCGCTCGGTCGAGCGCCGCGTCGAGGGCGACGATCTCGGCGTGGCGACCTCCCGGCGGTTCGGTGGCGCCGGTGGCGACGACGGTGCCGTCGGCGGCGAGCACCGCCGCCCCGACCCAGGGGTTGGGTGACGTCCGGCGCCGGGCGGTCCACGCAGCGTCGACGGCAGCGCGCATGCCCGCAACCAGCGCGGGATCGGCCGCCGGTGTCGGTGTCGTCGATGGGGTGGGGGAGGAGCGCATTCGGCCTCGGTGGTGAGAGGCGGGGCCGGGAACACGCAAAGAGCAGCCCTGCGGGACGCGTGCGCGTCGCAGAGCCGTTCTCCTCCTGCTCCCATCCGGACTTTCACCGTCGGCCTCGGAGTTCCACCGAGTCAGCACAACCCGTCGGGTGTCTCGAGAGACGCCGTCCGGGAGGCTCGCGGGCTTTCACCGCCGGTCGGGACTTTCACCCAACCCCGCAGGTTCGTTCAGTTGTGCGCCGGACCGTAGCAGTCGGTCACGTTGTGCTGTCCAGCCGGGCGGCGGGTGCTGTCCGGCCGGCGTGCGAGGGATTGGGTGGTTGTCGTGGCGGCTGGCGTCCGCTGAGTGACCCGATCGCGAAGGCCGCCGGAGTCCGCTGCGGTCGGGTCGGTGTGGTGGTGGCTGGCGCCCTCTGACTGACCCGATCCCCGATGTCGTCGGCGACCGGGTGGGTTGGGTCGCTCTCGCCGACGACGGGCTGGATGCTCTCGACCTCCGGGACGTCGTTGTCGGGATGGGGAGATTTGAACTCCCGACCCCCTGCTCCCAAAG
>JBPEXC010000292.1:0-5236 GCA_052032035.1 Acidimicrobiales bacterium
ATACAGCACCCCGACGACGACCGGCTCGGCGCCCGACTCGGTCGTCTCGGTCGTCTCGCTGTCGGTGCCGGTGTTAGCCTCGGTGGCCTTGCTGTCGGTGTCAGCCTCGCTCGTCTCGTCGGCCGGGCTCGAGCAGCCGGCGAGCAGCGCTGCCACGGCCGCCGGAGCGGCCAGCAGGTGTCGGATCTTCACGTGTCTCCCCTGTCGTCAGTAACTTACTGGCGGTAGATACTCGCGGTACGATAGGGTGTTGTCCAGTGAAACCCATCAACGATCTCGACACGCAACTGGCGAAGCTGGCCGACGAGGTGGCCACCTACGGGCCCCGCTCGGTGCCGACCGAGCTGCGACGACGTCACGTGCTCGTCGCCGCCGCCCTCGAGTTCGTCGCCCACGGGTTCGCCGACGCCACGATGCAGCAGATCGCCGCCCGGGCGGGGGTGACCAAGCCGGTCGTCTACAGCCTGTTCGACTCCAAGGACGACCTCTTCGTCGCCGTCGTCGAGCAGACCAGCAACGAGATGGCCGACCGGCTGGCGGCCGCCACCCCCCGACCCGGCGAGAGCCACCTCGGCGCCGGGATCCGGGCGTTCCTCCACTACGTCGACGAACGACGGGAACTCTGGGGCCAGCTCACCGACTCGAGCCACCACGGCGCGGTCGCCGCCGCGCTCACCCGGTTCCAGGACCGCCAGGTCGAGTTCGTCACGGCCGCCCTCGCCGAGGGCTACCGGGAGCGGGGGGTCACACCCAGCGCCGCCGAGGTCGAGGCGCTGGCCCGCGTCGTGTCCGGGGCCGCCACGTCGATGGCCGAGTGGATGCACCGCCGGCCCGAGGTCGGCCCCGACGAGGCCGCCGCCTTCGTCGACGCTGCGCTCAACCCGGGCCTCGACGTCGTCCGGAGCGCCGACCAGCCCCGCTGGTTCTCATGAATCCGGCGCTCCCCCACCTCCCCGACGCCGAGCAGCACCTCGCCTGGATCCAGGAGATCTACGACCGCGGTGTCCGGCGGCCGGGTACCGAGGTCGACGCCGCCGTCGTCGAGTGGTGCGTCGAGCTGTTGACGTCGTGGGGATGCGAGGTGACCCTGCAGCCGGTGCCGGCGCTGACGTCCCACCCGGGCCCGGCCGTCGTCGAGGTGTGGCCGACCGAGGCGCCCGACGACGTGCACCGCTTCGACGGGTTCACGATGCCCTTCACCACCGCCGTCGACGGGGCGACGTTCGCCCTCGACCAGGCCGGCGGGTGCGCCTGGCAACACGTGCCCCTCACCGAGCTGCCGGTGTCGTGGCTGGCCGACCAGGCCCACGCCGTGCACGACCCGACGGGCGAGTTCGCCGACCACGTCCACACCCTCCCCTTCGGCGCCGCCCTCGGCAAGGACATCGACATCGCCGTCGAGGCCGGGGCGAGTGCCCTGCTGGCCGTGTTCGACGGGCCGTGGCGGTCGAGCGACGTGTTCGTCCCCTACGACGGCGTGGAACGCCCGATTCCGGGCGTCTGGCTCGACCGTGCCCAGGGCGCTGCGATCGACGCCCTGCTGGCCGACGGGCCGGTCACCGTCCGGCTCCGGACCGAGGTGGCCCAGCGGTCGAGCGTCGACCACAACGTGATCGCCACCCTCGCCGGCCCCGAGCAGGACATTCCGTTCATCGTCGTCGGCAGCCACCACGACGCCCCGTGGCGCTCCGCGGTCGAGGATGCCAGCGGCATCGCGCAGGTGTTGGCCCAGGCGATGGCGTGGGCGGCGGTACCGGCCGAGGACCGGCCGGGGCCCCTCGCCTTCCTGCTCACCGCGGCCCACATGTCCGACGGTGCGGGTACCCAGCGGTTCCTCGCCGACTGGGACCACCGCGACCGGATCGGGCTCGGCCTCCACCTCGAACACATCGCCGTCGAGGCCGTGCCCGACGGTGCCGACGGCCTCGCCGCGACCGACCGGCCCGAGGTCCGGTGGTGGTTCGTCTCCGACGACTGGGCCGACCGGGTGGCCGCCGCCGTCGCCGCCGAGGGACTCGACCGGTCGCTCGTGTTGGGCCCCGAGACGTTGGGCCCGATGCCGCCGACCGACGGTGGCTTCTATCACCTGGCCGGCGTGCCGATGGTCAGCCTGCTCGCCGCGCCGATGTACCTGTTCGACCCGGCCGACACCCCCGACATGATCCACGTCCCGTCGCTGGTGCCGACCAGTCGGGCCGCCGCCCGTCTGATCTGGGCCGCCGGCCGGTGACCGGTTGGCCGCCTGGCGGTTGGGAGATGACGTGGCGCGCCCGGTGGATCTGGGCCGGCGATGCCCCGGCCGGGGTCCGCAACGCCGTGGCGCTCGGCGTCGAGTTCACCCTCGACCAGGTGCCCGAGCGGGTGCCGTGCCGCTGGCACGCCGTGTCCGGCGCGCAGGTCAGGATCGGCGCGACCGAGGTCGGTCGCGGCCCGATCCGGACCAACCCGAACCACGGCCGGTTCGAGCACGTCGACCTGGCGCCGTTCCTGCGCGTCGGGGTCAACCGCATCGACGTGATCGCCTGGAACTACGCCGGCGCGACGGCCTGGTACCGGCCGCCGCCCCCGTTCGCCACAGACCTCGCCGACGGTGGCTTCGTCCTCGAGGCCGACCTCGGCGACCGCTGGCTGGTGACCGACTCCTCGTGGCAGGCTCGCCCCCTCGTCGGCTGGGGCAGCACCCCGGCCGACGGGGTGAGCGGGCGCGGCATCGAGACGTGGCCGGTCGAGCGCGGGGACGTCGCCCCGGCCATCGAGCGGCGGGCGATGGCGGTGGGTGAGCCGGCGCCGAGCCCGCCGCCGACGTTCCCGATCGGCCCCCACGGCCCCCGACCGACCTCGCCGCTCACGCGGCGCGAGATCCCCCTGACGCCTGGACGGGTCCGGGCCGAGGGCATCGTCGCCGGCACCGTCGTCGTCGACCTCGAGGGCCCACCCGACGCCACCGCGACCGTGCGCCTCACCGAGTTCGCCGACGGCGACCGACCACGGCCGACCGACCACGACGCCGCCGTGCGGGTGACGACCGACGGGACGCGCCGCCGGATCGAGACCATCGACCGCTACGCCGGGCAGGGCGTCGTCGTCGACGCCGACGACGGGGTGACCGTGCACGACGTGCGGGTGGTCGAGCGGACCCACCCGGTGGTCGGCGACCACGACTTCTCGTGCGACGACCCACTCCTCGAACGGATCCACCGCGTCGGCCGGCGGACGGTGTCGCTCAACGCCGTCGACGCCTACACCGACTGCCCCACCCGGGAGCAGCGGGCGTGGACCGGCGACGGCGTCGTCCACCAACTGGTCGACCTGACCACCAACGACGACTGGACGTTGGCCCGCCGCCACGTGTGGCTCGGCGCCGAGTCGGCCCGCAGCGACGGCATGTTGCCGATGGCGGCCGCCGGCGACGCCGAGGAGGCCGACTTCACGGTGATCCCCGACTGGTCGCTCCACTGGGTGCACAGCGTGGCGAACGTGTTCCACCACGTGGGCGACCTCGACGAGATCGCTGCGCTCCTCCCGACCGTCGAGGGGGTGCTGCGCTGGTTCGACCGCTTCGTCGACGACGGCGGCGCGCTGTCCGGCGTGCCCGGATGGGTGCTGATCGACTGGTCGGCGGTCCAGGGAGCCGGCTCGGGGGCCGCCCTCAACGGGCTCTGGGGACGGGCGCTGCGGGCGTTCGAGACGATGGCGCGGGCGGTCGGCGACGAGGGCCGGGCCCGCTGGGCCGCTGCGCGCCACGATCGGCTCGTCGTCGGCTTCGAACGGTTCTGGGACGCCGAGCGGGGGCGCTACCGCGATCACCCCGGTGGCCCATGGGCGTCGGAGCACGCCCAGGCCGCAGCGATCGTGGGCCGGGTCGCGCCACCCTCGCGGTGGGGTCGGCTGGTCGACGTGCTCGAGGCGCCGGCCGGTCGGGTCCACGCCGTCCACAGCCACGACGGTCCGGCCGGGCCCGGCACCGAGCTGCCGGTCGGCGGCCCCTATCTCCGGGTCGGGCAGCCGAACCCGTGGTGGTCGCCCGACGAGCTCGTCGTGGCCCAGCCCTTCTTCTCCTACCTGGTGCACGATGCCCTGGCCGACGCCGGGCGGGCCGACGCCGTCGTGGCGCGGTGCCGACGCTGGGAGGTGCTCTTCGATCGGTGCTCGACATCGTGGTCGGAGACCTGGTTCGGCGGGTCGCTGTCGCACGGGTGGTCGTCGACCCCGACCCGCGACCTCGCCCAACGCACCCTCGGCATCACCCCGGCCGAACCGGGGTTCACCGTCGCTCGCCTGGCGCCCGCCCTCGGCGATCTACGGCGCGCCGCCGGGTCGGTGCCGACGCCGCACGGTCCGATCGCCGTCGATCTCGAGGCCGCCGGCGACGGTCGGGTGCGCGGCACCGTCACGAGCCCGGTGCCGGTCCGGGTGGGCGGCCGCACCCTCGATGCCGGGCGGCACGACCTGTGAGCGGGCTCGCCCCCGGTGTCGAGGCACGCATCGCCCACCTGTGGGGCGCCACCCTCGACGACGTGCTCGCCGGTCGGCTCGAGACCCCGACATTCACCACCGAACCGGTCGCCGCGGTGAGCGCCGAGGATCGACACCTGCCCGACGGGCGCCGGCTCGCTCGTCGCTACGAACCGGCCGAACCAACCCCGGGCCTCCGGCCCGGGATCGTGTGGGTGCACGGCGGCGCATGGGTGAGCGGCGACCTCGACATGCCCGAGGCCGACGCCGTCGCCCGTCGGCTCGCGAGCTGGTGCGGCGCCGTCGTGTGGTCCGTCGACTACCGCCTGGCCCCGGCCCACCCCCACCCCGCCGCCATCGACGACGTGACGACGGTGCTCGAGTGGGCCGCCGCCGACCCGGCCGCCGACCCCGAGCGGCTCCACCTCGGCGGGGCATCCGCGGGCGCCCACCTGGCGGCGGCAGCGGTCGCCGGGGCCCCGCCGCTGGCCGGCCTGACGCTGGCCTATCCGGCGATCGACCCGATCGACGGGCCCTACGGCACCGACCGGCCCGACACCTGCCCCGAACTGTTGTGGTTCGACCGGTCGGTGGTGGCCGGGGCGTTCTCGCTCTACCTCGGGACGGCAACGGCGGCCCTGGCCCTCCCCCTCCGCGGCGACCTCTCCGTCTGGCCGCCGACGCTGGTGACGCTGTCGACCCTCGACGCCCTCGCCCCGCAGGGCGAGCTGGTCGCCGAGCGGCTCGCCGCCGCCGGGGTGCCGGTGGCGGTCGACCGCCA
>JBPEXC010000293.1:0-5699 GCA_052032035.1 Acidimicrobiales bacterium
GCGAACGTCGACCAGGTCGACAGGGCGCCGAGCCCACCGACCTGGAGCGCCACCCCACCGACGTCGGCGCCCCACACCACCGCCAGCAGGAACGAGGCGACCAGGTTGGCCGCCAGCGTGCCCCACGGGAGGTCGAGCCCGGTCCTCCCCAGGCCACGACCGTTGAGCCGGTCGCCGAGCACGGCTCGCACCGTCGCCCCGACGCCCGCCAGCACCACGACTGCGAGCACCCCCGTCATCGGGCGTCCCCGGTCGACAGCGGCGACCGGGCACGTCGCACCGCCACCAGCCCGATCGCGGCGGCGACGACGGTGAGCAGCACGGTCGCGGCCAGCCCGCCGGCCGCGTCGCCCCAGCGGCCGTCGTCGAGCCGGTCGGCGGCGTCGACGGCGACGGTCGACAGCGTGGTGAGGCCGCCGCACACCCCGGTGCCGAGCAGCCGCTGCCGCCGGAAGCGTCGTCCCCAGTCGTCGGCCGACAGGAACGCCCCGGGTGGCGGCATCGACCCCGCGAGCGCACCGAGCACGAGCGACCCGACCACGTTGCAGACCAGCACCGCGAGGGCGGCCCGGTCGCCGGCCGCCTCCACGACCCCCCAGCGGAGCAGCGCACCGACGGCGCCGCCGACCGCCACGAGCGGCAGCGTCGAGCTCGGGGTCGGGCCGATCGGGGAGCGGGGCACCCGCCCAGTGTTGCCGACCGCTCGGGGCCGTGGCGACGATCGGTAGGCTGCGGCCGTGAGCGAGCAGCCCGAGACCTTCTTCGCCGCCAACGCCGACGGGGGCACCCAGCTCCGTCGGCACTGGGCCCCGACCGGCGAGCCGCGGGCCGCCGTCGTGCTGGTCCACGGGATCGCCGAGCACTCCGGCCGCTATCTCCACGTCGGCGCCGCCCTCGCCGAGGCCGGGTTCGACGTGCTCACCTTCGACAACCGAGGGTTCGGGCAGAGCGAGGGCAAGCGGGGCCACATCGACTCCTTCGACCGGTTCAGCGCCGACGTCGGCGCCGCCATCGTCGAGCAGCGGGCCCACGGGGTGCCGGTCGTGTTGATCGGCCACTCCCTCGGCGGGCTGATCTCGACGGGGCACCTGGTGCGCGGCGTCGACCTCCCCGACCTGGCGGTGTTGAGCGCCCCGGCGATCGCCGCCGAGGTGCCGGCCTGGCAGCGGGTGCTCGCCCCGATCATGGCCAAGGTGATGCCGTCGCTGTTCGTGCCCGGCAAGACCGACGGGGCGCTGCTCAGCCGCGACGTCGCCGTGCAGCAGGCCTTCGTCGACGACCCGCTCAGGGTCGGTGGCGCCACCGCCGGGTTCGGCACGGCGGCCTTCGACGAGATGGAGCTCGCGTCGAGCGGGATCCCGTCGATCTCGCTGCCCCTCTACGTCATCCACGGCGGCGACGACGAGCTCGTCCCCACCGCGTCGAGCGAGGCCTACACCGCGCTGCCCAACGCCACCCGCCGCGTGTGGGACGGCCTGCGCCACGAGTGCTTCAACGAACCCGAGGGGCCCGAGGTGATCGCCGAGATGATCGCCTGGATCGACGCCAACCTCTGAACGATCCCGGACCTCAGCGACGGGGCGGGGGCTCCTCGTCGCCGTCGAGACCGGCCTGATCGAAGATCGACGTCGGGTGCTCGCCGGTCGCCGGTTCGGCGAACGGGTCGTGGCGCGCCTCGTCGACGTAGCCGACGCCCTCCACCCACTCCCGGCTCGCACCGGGCGCCGGTTGGCGACCCTGCTGGGGCTGCTGGTCGGGCTGGGTGGGGCGAGGCCGTGGCTGCACCGGCTGGGGTTGCTGTGGCTGGGGCTGCTGAGGCTGGGGTTGCTGTGGCTGGGGCTGCACCGGCTGTGGCTGAGGCTGGGGCTGCACCGCCTGGGGTTGGGCTGCCGCCTGGGGGCGGGTGGGGCCGCTCGGTGCGTGCCGGACCTGGGTGACCCCACCGCGGCTCGTGCGGTTGGCCCGGCCGGGTTGCCGCATTGGCTGCACTGCGTGGGCCGGCTGCCGGGCCGCCGCCGACGCCCACAGCATCGACGCCACGATCAGGCCGACGCCGACGGCCGCCAACACCAGGGCCGGTCCGATCATCGCCCCGAAGAACACGTCGATGATCGCCACGACGATCGCTCCCGACGACGGCGCGATCGAGTCGGCCAGCAGCGGGATGCCGTAGCCGACGACCAGCCAGAACGCCGCCGCCCCGAACGCCCAGTAGGCGACCCGACGCAGCACGGCCGGCCGGTTCGACGTGATCACCAGCGCGCTGGCGGCCCCGATCAGCGCCATCGCGGCGAAGATGATCGTCACCCGCTCGACGAAGTCCTTGATCGCCCCGAGCCGCGACAGCCCCGAGGTCGGCAACTCGATCGCGATCGGCGGCAGTTCCGGGATCACGGTCGCCAGCTCCGGACGGGCCTCGACCAGGGCCGCCCGGGCCGCCACCCCCACCGCCGTGGCGTCGACCGTGGTGTTCTCGGCGTTGCCCTCGAGGGCGTTGCGGTGGGTGGCGACGATCCCCTCACGCACCACCGCCTGCACCGACGGGTCGTCGAGGGCGGCGTCGGCGGCGGCCCGCAGGAGCTGGTCGGGCACCACCGGTCCGCCCTCGGGGATCGCGGCGCCCAGGCCGGCCGCCAACCGGTCGACCAGGGCCGCCCGCAGCGCCTCGTTGTCGAACAACTGCTCGGCCAGACGCTCCGACCGGCCGGGGTCGAGCACGGTGCGGTTCATGACGAACCCGGCCCACGCCACCGACGCCAACACCAGTGACACTCCGAGCACGATCGCGGCAAGACCTCGTCGCATCCGACCAGTCTCGCATCTCCGACCCCACCGGGGGCGGTACCGTCGGGCTCGATGTCGCTCGCCAACACGATCCTGCTCTTCGTCGGCGGCGCCCTGGCGGGGGTGATCAACGCGATGGCGGGCGGCGGGTCGCTGCTCACCGTGCCCCTGCTGTCGCTCGCCGGCGTGGAGGGCCTCCTGGCCAACGGCACGAACCGGGTCGCCGTGCTCGTGCAGAACGGGTCGTCGATCTACGGCTACCGGAAGCGAGGCAAGGGCGCCGGGTCGGAGATCGTGCCCGTCCTCGTGCCGGTGCTGGTCGGCGGTCTCGTCGGCTCCTATGCGATCTCCGGGATCGACGACGAGACCTTCGAACGCCTCTTCGGCGTGTTGATGATCCCCCTCCTCGTCCTCGCCCTCTGGAAACCCAAGACCGGCGGCGACGGCGACGATGCCCCCGAGCCGTGGCCGACGTGGCTGACCTGGATCGTGTTCTTCGCCGTCGGCATCTACGCCGGGGCGATCCAGGCCGGGGTCGGCCTCATCCTGCTGCTGGTGCTCAGCCGAGCCGGCCACGACCTGGTGACGGGCAACGCCATCAAGGTGTGGGCGATCTTCTCGGTGAGCCTGCTCGCCGTCGCCGTCTTCGTGGCCAAGGGCCAGGTGCAGTGGTGGCCGGCCCTCGTGCTCTCGGCCGGCACCGCCGCCGGTGGCTACGCCGGCGCCAACCTCGCCGTCAGCGGCGGCGAGAAGCTGATCAAGCCGGTGCTGGTCGTGTCGGTGATCGCGCTGGCCGGCCGCATGATCGGGCTCTATTGAACTGAGCTGCTCCGCAGCTCCGGCGTCGCCGATCCGGCTGCCACGCGCGGCGCGCCGTGCTAGGCGAGGTCCCAGTAGGGGTGGCCGGCGGTGTCGGTCGGGGTCGTGAGGATTTCGGGGCCGTCGGCGGTGATCAGGATCGTGTGCTCGAACTGGGCGGTGCGCGACCCGTCGGCGGTGACCGCCGTCCAACCGTCGCCCCACATCCGGGCCCGCCAGTCGCCCATCGTGATCATCGGCTCGATCGTGAAGGTCATGCCGACCTCGATCGTCTGGTCGAGACGCGGGTGGTAGTAGTGACAGATCTGCAGGTCGGTGTGGAACTGCTCGCCGATGCCGTGGCCGACGAAGTCGCGCACGACGCCGAAGCCCTCGGCCTCGGCGTGATCCTGGATCGCCCGGCCGATGGCGTTGATCGGGTTGCCGGGCACCGCGGCCGCGATGCCGAGGGCGGTGCAGTCGCGGGTGACCTTGACGAGTTCGCGCGACCGCTCGTCGACGTCGCCGACGAAGAAGGTGGCGTTGGTGTCGCCGTGCACGCCCTCCTTGAACAGGGTGACGTCGCAGTTGAGGATGTCGCCGTCCTTGAGGGCCCGGTCGTCGGGGATGCCGTGGCAGATCACCTCGTTGACCGACGTGCACAGCGACTTCGGGAACGGGTTCGACCCACCCGGATACATCAGCGGGCTCGGGTAGGCGTCGTTGGCGAGGGCCCGGTCGTGGCAGAAGGCGTCGACCGCTTCGGTGGTGACGCCCGGGGCGATCACGGTGCCGAGCGACTTGAGGGTGTCGGCGGCGAGGCGGCCGGTGCGCCGCATCTTCTCGATCGTCTCGGCCGACTTGACGTCGGGCTCGTCCCAGCGCTCGACGCTCGTGCCGTCGGCCCACACCGGGTGGGGGATCGACGCGGGCACGTCACGGCGCGGGCTGACGGCGCCCGGACGGATCGTCTCGGTGGAGTTCTTGTGGCACCGCTTGTACTTCTTGCCGCTGCCGCACCAGCAGACGTCGTTGGCCTTTGGGAGAACTCGCATGCGACCAGTCTACGGGGAGGACGAGGGGCCGGGCCGGTCGGACGGCACCGCCGGGGTTGGCGGCGTCAGCCGCCGCCGTGGATGCGGACCTGGTTGCGGCCGCCGTGCTTGGCGGCGTAGAGCGCGGCGTCGGCCCGCTCGACGAGGTCGTCGACGCCGCCGTCGTCGGTGTCGGCCGCGCCGATCGAGATCGTCAGGCGGCCCATCGGCTGGTGCTGGACCCCCGGTACGGCGACCTGTTCGACGGCGGCCCGCAGCCGTTCGGCGATCTCGGCGGCCTCGACGGCGGTCGTCTCGGGAAGGAGGACGGCGAACTCCTCGCCGCCGTAGCGGTAGACGAGGTCGCGGGGACGCACGTTGTCGCGCAGCACCCGGGCGACCGCCCGCAGTGCGTCGTCGCCGGCGGCGTGGCCGTTGGTGTCGTTGAAGGTCTTGAAGTGGTCGACGTCGACCATCAGGTAGGCGGTGGTCCGATGACGGTCGCCGGGGTAGAGCTGGTCGGCGAGGTCGCCGAGGTCGCGGTCGAGGCGTCGCCGGTTCTTCAGACCGGTCAGGGGTTCGACCTCGGTGGCGGCGCCGTGGGTGTCGGCCGCGGCGAGGGCGGAGCCGGCGAGTTCGGCCAGCACCTCGAGGTTGTCGACATCGGTGCGCCGGAACGGACGGGCCGGGTCGCGCACGACGAGGAGGGCGCCGAGGACCTGGCCGTTGGTGACGATCGCCGAGGCCGCCATCGCCATCGGCACCCGGACGAGGACGGCCTCGTCGTCGGTGACCCGGTGGAACCCGCGGCCGGTCTCGACGACGCGGCGCAGCCCGGACCGGTCGAGCCGGTCGAGGGCGAAGGGGGCGGGCGGCTGGGCTTCGACGGCGACCAGCTGGTCGGCGGCCCGGCGGACGAGGAGGCCGGCGTCGGCGTCGGTGAGACGGAGGGCCTCGGTGACCGCGGCGGTGGCGACCCGGCCGGGGTCGAGCGACTCGGTGAGGCGACGGTTGACGTCGAGCAGGAGCGACATCGGGGCCGCGGCCGGGGGCACGGCGAGGGCCGGGAACCCGGGCGGCGGC
>JBPEXC010000294.1:0-11701 GCA_052032035.1 Acidimicrobiales bacterium
GTCCGGCGGTGCTGTCCCGTCCGGCGGTGCTGTCCCGTCCGGCGGTGCTGTCCCGTCCGGCGGTGCTGCCCCGTCGGGTGACGCGGTCCTGCCGGGTGATGCGATGGCGGCCGCCGCCGCTCGGGTGGCCGACGAACCTGGCCCCGCTCCAGCCCCAGCTCCTGCTCCCGTTCCTGCCCCTGAGCCCGAGCCGGCGCCGGTGCTCGACCTCGACGCCGAACGGGCACCGCAGGCCGAGCATCTCGACGACTTCCTCGGCGACTCCGACGCCGACGCCGACGCCGAGTTCGCCGGCGACTTCGACCCCGCCCTGGCCCCGCCGCCCGGCTACCGGCCCCCGGAGTAGGAGGCCCCGGCCGGTCGTATCCTCCGGCCCATGGTCCTCGGTCTGATCGCAGCCATCGTCGGCGCCGCCGTCTTGTCGCAGGCGGCCGACAAGTTCGTCGACGGCGCCGCCTCGATCGCGCACCTGTTGAAGGTGTCGCCGATCGTGATCGGGGCGGTGATCATCGGCTTCGGTACGAGCGCCCCCGAGATGCTCGTGTCGGGCATCGCGGCGGCCGGTGGGGACGGCGACCTGGGCGTCGGCAACATCATCGGGTCCAACATCGCCAACCTGTCGCTGATCCTGGGGGCCGCCGCCCTCCTGGTCACCCTCCGGATCGATTCCTCGGTCCTGCGGCGCGAGGCCCCGCTGGCCACGGTGTCGACGATCCTGTTCGTGATCGTGCTGCAGGGCGGGATCTCGTTCAGCGAGGGCCTCCTCCTCGTGCTGTTCATGGCGATCGGGCTCTACCTCCTGCTCACCGGCGGCAACGGCAACACCGCCCTGCTCGCCGAGCTCGAGGAGGAGATCGAGGAGGACGAGCCAGGCTCCGTCGGCCCGCTGATCCTCACCACCGTGATCGGCCTGGTCGGCACCGTCGGCGGCGCCTGGGTGCTGGTGTGGGGTGCCACCGAGGTGGCCGACGCCCTCGGCTTCAACGACGGCTTCGTGGGCCTCACCCTCGTGGCGGTCGGCACCTCGCTCCCGGAGTTGGTGACCGCGGTGACCGCCGCCCGCAGCGGCCACGACGAACTGATCGTCGGCAACCTGCTCGGCTCCAACATCTTCAACTCGCTCGGCGTCGGCGCCGTCGTCGGGCTCGTCGGCGACGGCGTGCTCCGCGACGCATCGCTCGCCGGCGTCGACTCGTGGTTCATGCTCGCCGTCTGCATCGGCGTGTTCGTCCTGATGTGGATCCGCCAGCCGATCGACACGCCCGAGGGCGTCGTCCTCCTCGTGGCCTTCGCTGCGTTCCTCGTCGTCACCTACCTCGGCGAGATCGACGACTCGGCGGCGACCGTGATCGCCACCCTCGGCGACCCGATCCGCTCGCTCAGCGTTCCAGGCTGATCACGACCAGGCCGGTCGGGTCCTGGAGGTCGCTCTGGGGGAGCGCATCGACCCGCCGGCGTCGCCCGACCAGGTGGACGGCGCTGGGCACGGCGTCGCCGGTCTCGGGGTCGACCACCCGGGCGATCGCCTTGGCCCGCAGCACCTCCGGTCCCAGGGTGTCGAGCAGGGCGTCGAGCTCGTCGGGCGTGACCGGGTCGGGCACCGGCAGCACCGTGGTCGTGTGTCGGTCGAACAGGGTCGGCGCCGGGAGGTCGGCGACGTCGAGGCGGCGGCCGCCCCCGATCGCCAGCATCGCCGTGAGCGCGGCGGCGTCGGCCGACGACACCACGGGCACGTCGTGGCGGGCGGCGAGGCGACCGCCGAGGTCGGCGGCGGCCTCGGGGGTGACCAGGTCGGTCTTGGTGAGCACGACGAGGTCGGCGCCGGCGAGCTGCCGGTCGAGGGCCGGGCCGATCATCGGGTCGGCGTGGAGCTCGTCGAAGGCGTCGGCGTCGGCGAGCACCACCACCCCGTCCAGCCGGAATCCGGCAGAGTGACCCCACGGCGCGACCTTGCGCGGATCGGCCACGCCGGAGAGCTCGACGACGACGTGTTCGGGCGGCTCGGGTCGGGCCCGGATCTGGTCGACGGCGTCGGCCATCGAGCCGCTGATCGAGCAGCACACACAGCCGTCGGTGAGCTCGATCGTGTCCTGGTTGCGCCGTCGGATCAGGGCGGCGTCGATGTTGACCTGTCCCACGTCGTTCACCAGCACGGCGATCGGCCGGTTCGCGTCGGCCAGGAGCCGGTTGATCACCGTCGTCTTGCCCGAGCCGAGGTAGCCGCCGAGGAGCGTCATCGGCACCGATCGACCGTCCCACGGGCGGAACTCGGGCTCTTGGTAGACGGAGTTGGTGCCGACCATGGCGCCAGTCAAGCAGGCCGGGCGGGCCCTACCCTCACCACCATCGGTGTTTCTGTCCCCGCCCCGAGATCCGTGGTCGCCGTCGTCGCGGCGATCCTCGGGCTGCTCGGGCTGGGCGTGGCGGCCACCCCGGTGGCGGCCCACTCCAACCTGGTGGCGGCGTCGCCGGGGCAGGGGCAGACCGTCGGCGCACCCCTCGACGCCCTCGAACTCGCCTTCGACAACGGGGTGCGCGACATGACGGTCACCCTCACCGGTCCCGACGGCGTCGAGATCGATGCCGAGGTGGTGGCGCTGGCCGCCCACTGGGTCTCGGTGCCGGCGCCGCCGGGCGGCTGGACCGAGGGCCGCTGGCGGGTGGCGTGGGCGCTGATCTCCGCCGACGATGACCCGGTCGAGGGGGCCTACGTCTTCACCTACCGGGCCGACGCCCTGCCGGCCCTCCCCCTCACCGTCGCCGAGGTGACCCTGCCCGACCCGCCGTGGTGGGAGGGCGCCGTGCCGACGGTCGTGCTCGGCCTCCTCGCCGCCGCAGTGCTCGCCGGCGCGGTCGTGCTCGCCGGGCGGGTGCGCCGCCTCCGCCGGTTGCAGGGGACGGGGGAACCGGGAGAGCCAGCGCCGTCTGGATAGGGTTGTGAGGTGTCCGAGCCCGCCGTGCGCCGCTATCACCTGACGACGTTGGGCTGCCCGAAGAACCAGGTCGACTCCGACAAGTTGGAGGGCACCCTCGTCGCCGACGGGATGGAGCGGGCGGAACGCCCCGAGGACGCCGATCTCGTCGTCGTCAACACCTGCGCCTTCATCGACGCCGCCAAGCAGGAGTCGATCGACACGGTGCTCGCCCTCGGCGACACGCTCCGACCCGGCGCCGAACTGAAGGTCACCGGTTGCATGGCCGAGCGCTACGGCGACGAGCTGGCCGAGGCCCTGCCCGAGGTCGACCAGGTCGCCGCCTTCGGCGTGCCGGTCACCCTCGGCGCCACCCGTCGGCCCGGCGATGCCGGCGCTGTGCCCACGCTCGCTGTACCCACTCTCGATCTGCTCGAGTTGCCCCGGCCGCCGGCCACCGCCCCGTGGGCGTACGTGAAGGTGGCCGAGGGCTGCGACCGCAACTGCGGCTTCTGTGCCATCCCCAGCTTCCGGGGCAAGCAGCGCTCCCGCTCGATCGAGTCGATCCTCGCCGAGGTCGACGCCCTCGGGGCCCGCGAGATCGTGCTCGTCGCCCAGGACCTGGCCGCATTCGGTCGCGACCAGGGCAAGGGCGAACGCTCGATCGTCCCCCTCGTCGAGGCGGTGGGGGAGCGGGTCGACTGGGTCCGCCTGCTCTACCTCTACCCGAGCGACCTCACCGACAGCCTGATCGACGCGATCTGCGGCACCGGCGTGCCCTACTTCGACCTGTCGCTGCAGCACGTGTCGCGCCCCCTGGTGCGGCGCATGCGGCGCTGGGGCGACGGCGCCACGTTCCTCGAGCGCATCGAGGCGATCCGCGACCGCGAGCCCGACGCGGCGTTCCGGTCGAACTTCATCGTCGGCTACCCCGGCGAGACCGAGGCCGACCACGACGCCCTGCTCCGCTTCGTCGCCGACGCCCAGCTCGACTGGTGCGGCTTCTTCAGCTACTCCGCCGAGGAGGGCACCTACGCCGCCGACCTCGACGGGGTGGTGCCCGACGGCCTGGTCGCCGAACGCCTGGCCGAGCTCTCCGAGCTGCAGGACGCGATCACCGCGTCGCGGCGCGACGACCTGATCGACGCCACCACCACCGTGCTGGTCGACGAGCCCGGCGTCGCCCGCTCCTGGCGTGAGGCCCCCGAGATCGACGGCATCGTCAACGTGCCCGAGACCCTCGAGGTCGGCGCCTTCCACGAGGTCGTCGTCACCGGTGCCGAGGGGCCCGACCTGTTCGCCGAGCCGGTGGGTGATCGGTGATGACCACCGCCCCGAAGATGGATCTGATCGGGTCGTCGCGCTACGCGCTCGCCGCCAACGCGCTCACGATCGGGCGCCTCCTGCTCGCCCCCGTGTTGGCCCTCCTCGTGCTCGAACGCAACCCGTGGTGGCTCACCTTCGTGCTCGGCTGGGTGCTCGGCGCCACCGACCTGTTCGACGGCCGTCTCGCACGCAACGCCACTCCCACCCGGTTCGGGGCGTTCTTCGACCCCCTCGCCGACAAGGCCGTCGTCCTCCTCACCGGCTACGCCATCGCCACCTACCACGGCGACTGGTGGCTGCCGATGGCGATCATCACCGTGCGCGAGGTGGCGATCCAGGGCTACCGCTCCTACTGGAGCCGCCGCCAGCTCGCCATCCCGGCCCGCACCTCGGCCAAGTACAAGACGTTCGTGCAGGGCCTCGCCCTCGCCGCTGCGATGTGTCCCCTGTTCGACGACGCCTTCTGGGTGGCGACGGCCCTGCTCTGGCTCGCCGTGGCCTTCACCGTCGTGACAGGGTTGCAGTACGTGCTCGACGGGCGCGACGCGTTGCGCACCACGGGCGCTCGCTGAACGTCGGTCCCGAGCACCGAACGCCAGCACCGACCCCCGGGGGAACCACATGAACGTCGAAGTCGTCGCGATCGGCACCGAGTTGCTGTTGGGGCAGATCGTCGACACCAACTCGTCGTGGATCGGGGCCGAACTGGCCGCCGCCGGTCTCAACTCCCACCACCAGACCAAGGTCGGCGACAACCCGGCCCGGATCGAGGCGGTGCTGCGCCAGGCCCTCGATCGCAGCGACGCCGTGATCTGCTGCGGTGGACTCGGCCCCACCCAGGACGACCTGACCCGCGACGTGATCGCCACCGTGATGGGCGTCGAGCTCACAGAACGTCCCGAGCTGGCCGAGCGCATCGCCGAGATGTTCGCCAGTCGCGGTCGTTCGATGCCGGCCAACAACCTGCGCCAGGCCCAGGTGCCGGTCGGGGCGTCGCCCATCCCGGAGCAGCCGGGCACCGCCCCCGGGTTGATCTGTCCGGTCGCGACCGCCGACGGCAGTCCCGAGAAGGTGATCTACGCGGTCCCGGGCGTGCCCTACGAGATGCAGGAGATGATCACCGGCACGGTGATCCCCGACCTGGTGCGCCGTTCGGGCGAGCAGGCGGTGATCCGCAGCAGGGTGCTCCGCACCTGGGGCACCTCGGAGTCGGCGCTGGCCGAACGTCTCGCCGATCGGATCGACACCCTCGACGCAATCGGCAACCCGACGCTCGCCTTCCTGGCCAGCGGGGTCGAGGGGCTCAAGGTCCGCATCACGGCCCGAGCGGCCGACGAGGACGCGGCGGTGGCGATGCTCGACGCCGAGGAGGCCGAGCTGTGGCCCTTGATCGGGGAGCTCGTCTTCGCCCGCGACGACGACAACATGGAGACCGTCGTGCTGCGCGAGCTCCGGGCCGCCGGCCTCGGGTTGGCGGTGGCCGAGTCGGTCACCGGTGGCTACGTGGCCGGCCGGCTCTGCGCCGTGCCCGGTGCCAGCGACGTGATGCGGGGCGCGATCGTGGCCTACGACCCGGCCGTGAAGTTCGACGTGCTCGGGGTGCCGCGTGGGCCCGTCGTCACCGAGGACGCCGCGGTGGCGATGGCCGAGGGCGTGCGGCGGGTGCTCGGCGCCGAGGTCGGCCTCGCCACCACCGGGGTGGCCGGGCCCGGCGAACTCGAGGGGCAGCCGGTCGGCACCGTCTGCCTGGCCGTCGCCTCCGACGACGGTGCCATCGCCACCACGGTCCGTCTTCCGGGCGACCGCGAACGGATCCGCCAGTTCTCGGCGATCACCCTGCTCGACCTGCTGCGCCGCGTCCTCCAGCAGCGCTAGAGCTCGCTGGGCCTTCGACCTGGTCAGGTGGTTGCGGCCGCTCGATCACCCTGGGTCGCTCCCGCAGCCGCTTGCGGGTGCTTCGACCTGGTCAGGTGGTTGCGGCCGCTCCCTCCGGCGGCCGCAACCTGCCAGACTCAGGTTGCGAAAGAGTTTCGCAGGTCGCCGTTGAACAATCATTGAAGATTGTCCGGAATTCGTCCAGCGCGTTGTGAAATTCGTTCAGCGGCGGTGGTCGGCGAGACGACGGCGACTCTCCACCAGCCAGCCCATGCCGAGCTGTTCGCCCAGCTCCTCGGCCTGCGAGTGCGCGAAGGACGCAGGCCCCTCGAGCGCGGCGAGAGCGAGGAGCGTGCGGAGCTCGAAGGGGCCGGCCCCGAGGGCGCGGTGGCCGGAACGCGCCTCGGCGAGCAGGGCGGCGGCGTCGTCGGTGCGTCCGAGGCGTGCCGCCAAGCGGCCCAGGTGGAGCGATCCGAGGCCTCGCACGACCAGTCCGTCGAACATCGCCACCATCCGATGGCGTGCCGGTCGTAGTGCGTCGAAGAGCTGCGCCACCTCCTCGTCGGTGCCGACGGCGACCGCCACGTCCGCGGCGAACGCCAGCGAACTGAACTGGAGCACGCCCTCGCCACCGCTGAGCACCTCGGCCGGATCGAAGCTCGAGAACATCGCGGCCGCCTCGTCGAACCGGCCAGCGTCGACCAGCACCGACGCCAACGGCAAGCCGTAGGCGGGACCCGGGTAGCCCTCCGTCCGTTGCTCGAGGAGGGTGATCACGGTGTCGAGTTGGCCGAGCTCCTGCTGGGCCGCGGCGAACTGGATGCCGAACACCTCGAGCGAGGTGAAGCCGATCGACTCGAACTCCTGGAACGAGGCGCCGAGCAGCGTCGACGCCGTCGCCAGGTCGCCGCGCAGGAGGAGGTCGGAGATCTCCATCGTCCGGTGCTGCACCCGCATCAGGTAGTCGTCGCTCGTCGACGCCAGCTGGCCGGCCCGCGCGATCTGGCGGTCGGCCGCTCGTCGGTCGGTCGCCCCCAGTGCCGCCAGGTAGCGGGCCCGGCAGGCGTCGAGGCGGCGTTCGACCAGGCCGGCCCGGGTCGCAGCAGTGTCGAGTTCGTCGAGGATCGATCGACGTTCGTCGTCGCCGAGCACGCGTTGGAGGGCGGTGTGGAAGGTGAACAGGCCTTCGGTGAGCAGCACGTCGTCACCCATCGATCGGGCGGCCGCCAGGGCGTCGAGGCTCAGCTGTCGACCGCGTTCCGGGTCGGCCTGGTCCCCGAAGAGTTGGGCGGCGAGGGCGATCTGGATCGACGGGTGGCGCGGGTCGCCCTCGGCCAGTCGGGCGAGACACGCCTCGAGCATCGCCACGCTCGGGCCGGCCGGGTTCCAGTAGCCGAGCCACTGGGTGCCGTAGCGGTTGGTCTCGGCGCGGACCTGGCCCGCGAACACCAGGGCCGCGACGCACATCCGATCGACGTCGTCGGCTGCGACGGCGAGGCGGAACGCCGAGCTCGACAGGGTGTGGGCATCGAGGTAGCGAGCGTGGAACTTCGCGACCTGGGCCAGGTCGAGGAGCACATCGATGCGGAGGCCGGTGGCCTGCTCGGTCTGGTCTGTCTGGTCGTTCTGGTCGGTGGCGGTCTCGCTGCCCAGCAGTTCCGCGGCCTGGTCGAGGAGGCGCTCCGCCGTGGTGTGATCGTGGAGCGCCATCGCCGCGCGGGCGGCGCGCCACGACCAGGCAGCGGCATCGACGGTGGTCCCGGCCGAGACACCCCGGGTGTAGTGGAAGGCGAGCGACTCGGCCGGAGCCCCCGCCGATTCGAGGGCACGGGCCAGCGCCGCGTGCCGTGAACCGCGTCGCGACGCGGGCAGCCGCTCGGCGAGTCGTTCGGCGATCAGCGCGTGGGTGAAGGCGATCCGCTCCTCCTCGGCCATCGCGCCGAGGACGGTGACACGCTCGAGGAGGCCGGCGATCACGGCGCGCTCGATCCGGTCCTCGACAGCCTCCGCCCGCAGGTCGAGGGCGTCGGCGAGCACGGTTGCGGTCAGTGGTCGGCGCGACAGGGCCGCCGTGGTGAGCAGGTCGACGACCTCCTCACCCACGACGTCGAGCCGTCGATCGATCGCCTCGCGCACCGTGGCGGTGGAGCGGTCGTTCGGTCGGCGCAACAACTCACGGACGAAGAGTGGGTTGCCGGCGGTGCGCCCCAGCAGCTGCTCGACGTCGTCGGCGCTCAGGGCGGCGAGGCCCTGGTCGGCGATCAGGCGGACGAGCGCGTCGTGATCGAGACCGGGGAGGTCGAACCGGGCCTCGGCGGCGAGTCGGCCGATCTCGTGGAGCCGGGCTCGCACGGTCTCGTCGACGGCCTCGGTCGACCGCCAGGTGGCGACGATCCCGACCGCCCCGTCGAGCAGGGTCGGCGCGATCGTCGCCAGGAGCTCGACGCTGGCGCGGTCGGCCCAGTGCAGGTCCTCGAGGACGATCACGACGGGGCGACGGGCCGCGAGGCGGCGCAGCACCGAGGCGATCGCGTCGCCGAGCGACCGATCGTCGCGCGCCACCGCGGGCTCGGTGTCGAGCCGCCGGCCGAGATCCGGCACGACGCCCGCGATCTCCGGCCCGTGGGTGCCGACGACGTCGATGAGGGCGGCACCGTCGATCCCGTCGAGCAGCTCCCGGAGCAGTCGGGCCCACGGCCACAGCGTCGTCGATTCGCCCCCGTCGTGGCAGCGACCCCACGCCACCCGGGCGCCGGTGGCGGCCCGTTCGGCGAAGGCGGTGGCCAGGGTGGTCTTGCCGATCCCGGGTTCCCCGGTGAGCACGACGAGGGCACCGCCGCCACGGAGGACACGATCGATCCGCTGGTGGCCGACGGCGAGCTCGGCATCGCGACCGACCACCGGTCCGCGCCCGGCCAGCGGCGTCGGGTCGGCCGCCGGACTCGGTGTGGGGGGCAGGGACTGTCCGGTCGGTAGGGACTGTCCGGTCGGTAGGGACTGTGCGGGCGACGCCGTCGGCAACGGCGCAGGATCGTCGACGAGGAGACCGGGGTCGTGGGCGAGGATCCGGCGGTCGAGGTCCTGGAGCGACGGCGAGAGCTCCAGGCCCAGGTCCTCGGCGAGGTCCTTCCTCGCCTGCTCGTGGGCCCGTACCGCCTCGGCTGCACGCCCGGTCCGGTAGAGGGCGAGGATCAGGAGCCGCCGCGGTTCCTCCCGCAGCGGCGCATCGGCGACCAGGGTCTGGAGGCCGGACACCGCCTCGGCGGGCCGCCCCAGCACCAACTGCGTTCGCAGGGCTTGTTCGGCGACGGCGGCTCGCTGGTCGATCAGGGCGGTCGACTCGGCGAGCAGGTCGCCGAGCGGGCCATCGCCGAGCCGCCCGCTGGGCCACAGCGCCAGGGCGGCTCGACAGCGCTCGAGGTGGCGCTCGACCAGCGCCCGGTCGGACGAGGCGGGGGGTGTGGTCACCACCTCGGTGGCCAGCAGCCGGAAGCGGTGCACGTCGATCGCAGTGAGCGGGAGTTCGAGGCAGTAGCCGGGCGATCGGGTGACGAGGAGTTCGGTCGGGGCGACCCCGAGGTGGACGGCCGCAGGTTCGAGCGCGCGTCGCAGGTGCGAGATGTAGGTGCGCAGCGTCACCTCCGGCTTGGCCGGCGGGTTCGGTCCCCACACCGTGTCGATCAGCCGATCCACCGACACGACCGACGGGGCGTCGAGCGCAAGGCGGGTGAGGACCGCCTGCGGTTTCGGGCCGCCGACCCCCTGGGTCGCGGCCGACGTCCTGCCGCGATCACCGACACTGCCGCGCACACCGACACTGCCGAGCACGCACACCAGCGGCAGCTCGGCCGGCGTGGGGCGATCACTCATCGGTTGCGAACCGGCCCGTCTCCTGCGCGTAGAGGGCGTTGCGTTCGGGGCAGATCCGGCCGAACGCGATGTCCTGGTACCTGAGCTGCTCGTCGTCGAGCTTCGCCCACATCGCGGCGAGCAGTGAATCGTCGAAGTCGCAGATCCACTCCATGGTGGCGAGCTGCTCGGTCTCCTCGACCGCCGACAGCTCCCGGCCCTCGAGCTCCTGGAGGAGCTCGGCCGCCGTCGCCGGCTCGGGATCCTCGCTGCAGCCGCCCGCCACGAGGGCGAGCAACGCCGTCACGGGCACGGCGAAGGCCGCCCGCCAAGGCCGCAGCTGCGTGGATCCCCCGTTCATCGTGCGAGCATGGTAGTCAGCGGTCACCGCCCGGCGGGGGCTCGGGCCGCGGCGACGTCGAGGAAACATGTGTTCGATCGTTGTCCGAACAGACGTTCGAAGTTACACTCCTGTCGTCCGGCCCCGGGAACCGTGCCGCTCATGCCGCTCATGGCTGTCACACCCCCTTCGTAGGTTGGCCACATCGCCGAGAACGACCCACCGGCGTCGGGATCGGCCAGGCAAGCACCGCAGCACGCGAACAACCAGCACGCGGAACACACAGCACGCGAACAACCAGTGAGGAACACCGTGGAGAAGAACAAGGCACTCGAGATGGCACTCGGTCAGATCGAGAAGCAGTTCGGCAAGGGCTCGGTCATGAAGATGGGCGAGCGGACCAACATGGCGGTCGAGACGATCCCGACGGGCGCCCTGGCCCTCGACATCGCCCTTGGCGTCGGCGGCCTGCCCCGAGGCCGTGTCGTCGAGATCTACGGCCCGGAGTCGTCCGGTAAGTCGACCCTGGCCATGCACGCCGTGGCCGAGGCCCAGCGCAACGGGGGCGTCTGCGCCTACATCGACGCCGAGCACGCCATGGATCCGGCCTACGCCGCCAACATCGGGGTCGACGTCGACGAGTTGCTGATCTCCCAGCCCGACACCGGTGAGCAGGCCCTCGAGATCGCCGACATCCTCGTGCGCTCCGGCTCGATGGACATCATCGTGATCGACTCGGTCGCCGCCCTCACCCCCCGAGCCGAGATCGAGGGCGAGATGGGCGACTCCCATGTCGGGCTGCAGGCCCGGTTGATGTCTCAGGCGCTGCGCAAGATCACCGGCAATCTGAACAAGACCGGCACCATTTGCATCTTCATCAACCAACTTCGGGAGAAGATCGGCGTGATGTTCGGCTCGCCGGAGACCACGCCCGGTGGTCGAGCGCTCAAGTTCTACAGCTCGGTCCGCCTCGACATTCGCCGCATTGAGTCGTTGAAGGACGGCGCCGAGGTCGTCGGCAACCGCACCAGGGTCAAGGTCGTGAAGAACAAGGTGGCCCCGCCGTTCCGACAGGCCGAGTTCGACATCATGTACGGCAAGGGCATCAGCCGGGAGGGTTCGTTGCTCGACATCGCGGTCGACAACGACCTGGTCAAGAAATCCGGTGCCTGGTACACCTACGAAGGCGAGCAGCTCGGTCAGGGTCGGGAGAACGTCAAGAACTTCCTGGTCGAGAATCCGGAACTGGTCATGGAGATTCAGGATCGGGTGCTGCGGAAGGTGGGCCTTGTCGAGGACGAGAGCCTGCTCGACTTGGAGGCCGGCGACGATGTCGCCGAAGGGGTGAAGGCCGGCTCGAAGCCGAAGAAGGGTGTGGAGGCCGGCTCCGACGACGACT
>JBPEXC010000295.1:0-3685 GCA_052032035.1 Acidimicrobiales bacterium
AGCCGACCACGCCGTCGGCGGCCACGGCCCCGTCGGGCACCACGGCCGTCCGCTCCAGCGCCCCGACGACGGCCTGACGAGTCGCCAGGTCGGCCATCGCACCGCTGCGGCTGTTCAACACCCAGAACGTCGACACCGACGACGCCGACAGCGCGTCGGCCTCGGCGACGAAGTCGACCGTCAGCCGCTGCACCGCGTCGTCGCCGTCGACGGCCTCGAGATCGAGTCCGTCGGCTCGTTCGGTCGCCTGGAAGGGGCCGGTCGTCGACCCGTCGGCACCGACCACCGAGTAGGCCACGCCACTCAACAGCCAGGCCAGGCCGGCGTCGGCCCGGCTGAGCTGGAAGACCACGTCGTCGCCCTCGGCGCTCACCGACGACACGTGCGACAGCATCGCCGCCGGCAACGTCGCCCGCTCGGCGATCAGGCCGGTGTAGTGATCGGCCACGTCGAGCGCGGAGATCCGGCTCGTGTCGATGGCGAACCGCCACCTCGTGCCGCCCTCCTCCAACGTCCACGAGCGGGCCAGCGCCCCTCGCAGCGTCCCGGACGCCGAGTCGACCTCGACCAGCCCGTCGTAGAGCAGGTCGGCCACCACGACGCCCTCGACGTCCACCGGACGCACCAGCTGGGGCGTCCAGGTGTCGGGCCGGTTGAGCTCGAGCCGCAGCTCGCTCGGCAGGCCGCTGTCGCCCTCCGAGGTCGACGGCGTCGTGTCGTCGACGAGGGCCAGGTCGTCGGGCATCGGCGCCACGGCGTCGCTCCCGCCGCCGGAGCACGCACCGAGCGTCATCGCGGCCCCGAGGGAGGCCGCCAGCGCACCACGAGACCACCGGCCCGGGGGTCGACGGAGCGTGGGACGCGCAGATTCCATACCCCTGGGATCGGCCGGACGGCCCTCGAGATGAGCGACGGCGCCCCGCCGGGGTCAGCTGTCGAGCGCGAACGCCAGGGCGACGGTGAGGAAGGCGAACAGCAACGAGAACACGACCGTCAACCGGTCGAGGTTGCGTTCCATCGTGGTCGACCCGGCCGCCGCAGCTCCGAGGCCCCCACCGAACATGTCGGACAGGCCACCGCCGCGGCCGCTGTGGAGCAGCACGAGCACGAGGGTGATCAGTCCGATGACGACGTAGAGGATTCCGAGGGCGATGGCCATCTGGGTGTACTCCGGGAAGCGAACGAGCGACGGTTCAGGCTAGCAGGGCGGCCGCCAGTGGCGGCGACGGTAGAGCCAGGTCGGCGAACGATCCCGAGGCGGACGGGTGAGCCGCTCGACGCCGAGCCGTTCGACGAGGTCGGGACCGAGCACCCGACGCAGGTCGTCGAACTCGATCTCGTTCTCCATCGTGTCGACCAGGGAGTGCCGACGCTTGGCGATCACGGCCACCAGTCCCCCGCCGACCGAGTCGCGTCGGGTCCGGACGACGCCGACCCGGTGCCGCTCGAGTCGGCTCACCCGGCTCCACGGGACCCGCTGGCGGCGCAGCATGGCTCGCCGCTCGAGCCCGTCGCGGTCGAACGTGGTGGCCACCGGCAGGTCGAGGGCGACCACCGCGACGGCCGCCACGCCGGCGACGCCGAGCCCGGCCACGATCCACCACGCGGCCCCTTGGGCGGCGGCCACGACGGCGAACACCACGAGCAGCACCGCGCCGAGCGTCGACAGCACGATCCCGGTCCAGGTCGAGTGGAGGGTGATGCTCACCCTCTCAGCCTCTCAGGAACTCGACGGGGTGATGTGCACCACTTCGCCCGGTTCCAGCGGGTGGTGGCACGCGGAGGCCTGATCGGCCTGCCGGTCGATAAGCGGCGGCTGCTCGGTGAAGCAGATGTCGGTGGCCCGCCAACAGCGCGGACTGAACCGGCACCCGCTCGGCGGGTTCACCGGCGACGGCACGTCGCCCTCGAGCACGATGCGAGCCCGCTCACGTTCACGCTTGGGCGACGGGTGCGGCACGGCTGACAGCAGCGCCTTGGTGTAGGGATGAGACGGGTTCTCGTAGAGCACGTCACGCGACGCGATCTCGACGATCTGGCCGAGGTACATCACCGCCACCCGGTGCGAGACGTGGCGCACCACCGACAGGTCGTGGGCGATGAACAGGTAGGCGATGTTGCGCTCCTCCTGCAGCTCCTGCAAGAGGTTGATCACGCCGGCCTGGACCGACACGTCGAGGGCCGACACCGGCTCGTCGAGCACGATGAAGCCGGGCTCGAGGGCGAGGGCCCGGGCGATGCCGATGCGCTGGCGCTGACCGCCGGAGAACTCGTGCGGGTAGCGGTTGCCGTGCTCGGGCCGCAGGCCCACGTCCTTGAGCAGCGCAGCGACCCGATCGAGGCGATCGGTGCGCGACAGGTCGTGGTGGATGGCGAACGGCTCACCGACGATGTCGTTGACCGGCATCTTCGGGTTGAGCGATGCGTACGGGTCCTGGAAGACCATCTGCACGTCCTTCCGGAGCTCCCGCAGCTGGGTCTTCGACAGCCCGACCAGTTCCTGGCCGTCGTAGACGACGCTGCCGGAGGTCGGTTCGTGGAGCTGGAGCAGGGCTCGCCCGGTGGTCGACTTGCCGGAGCCCGACTCGCCGACGAGGCCGAGGGTCTCACCGGCGCCGATGTCGAAGCTGACGCCCGACACGGCGTGGACCTTGCCGACCTGTCGGCGGATCAGGCCGCCGCCCATCACGGGGAACTCCTTCACCAGGTCGCGCACCTGGAGCAGTGGGGCGGCCGTCATGCCGTCGCCTCCTCGGCGCTCAGCGTCACGATCTCGTCCGAGCGGTGGCAGGCGGCTCGGTGCCCGCCCGGCGCCACCTCGAGCAGTTCGGGTTCGACCCGGTCGCATTCCTCGATCGCGTAGCGGCACCGCGGCGTGAAGGGGCAGCCGTCGGGCGGGTTGACGAGGCTGGGCGGGGTGCCCGGGATCGGGGTCAGCTTGCCGGTGGCGCCCTCCAACGAGGGGATCGCGCCGAGCAGGCCGAGCGTGTAGGGCATGCGGGGCGACTCGAAGATCTGGTCGACCGTGCCCTGTTCGACGAAGCGACCGCCGTACATCACAGCCACCCGGTCGGCGGTGCCGGCGACGACGCCGAGATCGTGGGTGATGAGGATGATGGCGGCGTTGAGCTCCTCCTTCACCTCCATCAGCGTCTCGAGGATCTGGGCCTGCACGGTCACGTCGAGGGCCGTGGTCGGCTCGTCGGCGATGATCACGTCGGGCTGGTTCATCATCGCCATGGCGATCATCACCCGCTGCCGCATGCCCCCGGAGAACTCATGCGGATAGGCGTCGACGCGCTGTTCGGGTTCGGGGATGCCGACCAGCTGCAGGGCGTCGATGGCCCGGGTGCGGGCCTCCTTGGGCGACACCCGGTAGTGGGCCCGCACGATCTCGCCGAGCTGCTTGCCGATCGAATACACCGGGTTGAGCGACGTCATCGGATCCTGGAAGATCATGGCGATGTCGTTGCCGCGGTACTTGCGGACCTCGCGGTCGGGACGGCCGAGCAGCGGCTTGCCGAGGTACTCGGCCCGGCCGGTGATCTTGGCCGATCGCGGGAGCAGGCCCATCAGCGCCATGCTCGACACCGACTTGCCGGAGCCCGACTCGCCGACGATGCCGAACACCTCGTTGCGATGGACCTGATAGCTCACGCCGCGCACGGCGAGGACGTTGCCGTCC
>JBPEXC010000296.1:0-14841 GCA_052032035.1 Acidimicrobiales bacterium
CCGAACCCCTCGGTCCGTTGCCGCCACGACTCGGGCGACGCCGGCGTGGTCCCCCAGTGGTCGGCGAACGACTCGTTCTTGACCAGCCGGATCTCCTCGCTGCGCTCGTGCGGCCAAGCCACGATCCGCACCCCGTCGGGCAGCGGGATCGGCGACGCGGCGCCGGCCGACCCGGCGACGATGTCGTCGAGCGGCCGGATCAGCTCGTCGGTCCAGCGCACCGGCTCGAACCCGTGGGCGGCGAAGAGCGCAGCCGCGCCGTCGATGGGCTCGAACTGTTCGACCCGGACGAAGCGTGGCAGCTCGTGGGGCGAGGCGAGCAGGCGTTCGGTCGCCCGATCGACACCCCAGGCCACCAGCGCCGAGCCGACGCCGGCCCGCCGATGGTCGGGGTCGACGCAGCCGAACAGGTAGCAGGCCTCCTCGTCGACGTCGGAGGGCAGGTGGTAGGTGTAGAGGTAGCCGACGAGGCGACCCTCGACCTCGGCGACCCGGGCATCGGCGGGCGGGTCGACGTGGGTGCCGTCGAACTCCTCCCGCAGCTCGTCGAGCTCGAGCACCCGGGGGAACCGATCGTGGGCCTCGCTGCGGCGGTGCAGGGCGTGCACGTCGGCCAGGTCGGCGAGCTCGAGGGGCCGGAGGCGCAGCGTCGTCACGCCCGGACGCTACCGGTGCCGCCGGTCCCGGGTCGCCCGAATTTCCCCGAGCCGACCCGGCGCGACGTCCGGCGAAGGACCACACTGCCGGGGTGCCGAGCGACGCTTCCGATCTCATCTTCGTCGACCACGACGGACGGCCCTGGGAGGTCGCCGATCAGCGGGGCCGACCGGTGCTGCTGATCTTCCACCGGCACCTGATGTGACTGCCGTGCCAGGAGCACGTGCTCGCCGTGAGCGAGCATCTCGACCGGTTCGGTGACGCCGCCATCGCCGTCGTCACCTTCACCCCCGCCGACCAGGTGCCCGAGCGCCTGGCCGAACACCGACGCCACCTCGGCGTGCCGTTCCCCGTCCTGGCCGACCCGTCGCTCGACGCCTACCGCCGCTTCGGGTTCGGTCGAGGCCGGCGTCGGCAGGTGTGGAATCCCGGCACCCTCGTCCTCTACGCCCGACTGCTCCGGCGGGGCCGGCGGCTCGCACGCAGCGATCAGGACCTGCGTCGACTGGGCGGCGATGTCGTCCTCGACGCCACCGGACGCGAGGTCGCCGTGTTCCGGCCACCGTCGCCCGACGCCCGCCCGTCGGTCGACGAACTCATCGAGGCGGTGTCACGCGCTCGCCGAGGGTGACGCCGGCGGCGCCGGTGGGGCTTCGTCGTCGACGAGGCTCCGGTGCAGGATGCGCAGCAGGTCGACCAGGGTGTCGCGCTGGCGGTCGTCGAGGGCGCCGAGGAGGGCGGCCTCGTTGGCGACGTGATCGTCGAGGGCGCCGTCGATCGTGGCGAGGCCCGACGCCGTGAGCGCCACGATCACCCGGCGTCCGTCCTCGGCGCTGCGCGCCCGCTCGACCAGCCCGCGCTCCTCGAGGCGGTCGATGCGATGGGTCATGGTGGCACTGGCCACCATCATCGTGTCGAGCAGCTCACCCGGCGTGAGGGCGTGGGGCGCCCCGGCCCGGCGCAGCGTGGCGAGGACGTCGAACTCCCAGGCCTCGAGCCCGTGGCGGGCGAACACCCGCTCGAGCAGTGGCCGTACCGCACGCTCGATCCGCGAGATCCGGCCGATCACCGCCATCGGCCAGACGTCGACGTCGGGGCGCTCCCGTCGCCACTGTGCCTCGATCAGGTCGACCGAGTCCGGGCGTGGCGTCTCGTCGTCGGGCGCATCGGCAGGCACGGCATTGGGAGACACGGCATCGGCAGGCACGGGCCGCAGCCTACCCGATCGAGCAAATTCTCTCGATGTCGAAACAAAATGTCTTGACATCGAGAGACATCGCCCCGAGAGTTCTCTCCATGTCGAGAGATCAGTCGTCGGCGGGGATCGCCGCCACCACCGCGATCACCCCCGTCATCTGGGGCACCACCTACCTCACCACCACCGAGTTCCTCCCCGACGGCCGCCCCCTGCTCGCGGCGACGATCCGGGCCCTGCCGATCGGCGTCCTGTTCGTCGCCCGGCGGCGCCTGCTCCCCTCCGGCGACTGGTGGTGGCGGGCCGCCGTGCTCGGCCTCCTCAACATCGGCATCTTCTTCCCCCTCCTCTTCCTCGGCGCGATGCGGCTGCCCGGCGGGGTCGCCGCCACCGCAGGTGCCATCCAGCCGCTCGTCGCCGCGTCGATCGCCGCACTGTTCTTCGGGGAGGCGTTCGGGGCGCGCACCGCGATCGCCGGTGCCGCCGGCGTGGCCGGGGTCGCCCTCCTCGTGCTCGGCCCCGACGCCGCCCTCGACCCGGTCGGCGTGGCCGCCTCCCTCGGCGGCGCCGCCTCGATGGCCACCGGTGTGGCCCTCACCAAGCAGTGGGGTCGCCCGGTCGACCTGCTCACCTTCACCGGTTGGCAGCTCACGGCCGGCGGCGTGTTCCTCGTGCCGATCCTGCTGGCGTTCGAGGGCGTGCCGTCGTCGCTCTCGGGACGCAACCTGGTCGGGTTCGCCTGGTTCGCCGTCGCCGGCACCGGGATCGCCTACAGCAACTGGTTCCGCGGCGTGCAGCTCCTGCCCGTCGCCGTGTCGAGCTTGCTGTCGCTGCTGAGCCCCGTGATCGCCGCAGCCCTCGGGTGGCTCGTCCTCGACCAGCGCCTCACCGCCGTGCAGCTCGCCGGTGCCGCCCTCGTCCTCGCCGCCGTCGTGTCACCCCACCTGCCGACCGCTCGACGCCCCGCCCCCGTTCGTGACGGCTCGGTGAACTCGACGAACTCCCAGCCGATTCGGCGATTGGGACGTCCCTCACCCGGGTAACAATGAGCCCATGGGCATCTTTGACAAACTCACCACCCTCGCCACCGAGAACCTCGGCAAGGCCAAGGCCCTCGCGTCGCAGAACAGCGACAAGATCAGCGGCGGCCTGTCGAAGGCCACCGCCGAGATCAACAAGCGGACCGACGGCAAGTACGCCGACAAGCTCGACAAGGTGACCTCGACCGTCGAGTCGAAGCTCGCCGAGGCCGAGACCACCGTCGACGACGCTGCCACGGATGATGCTGCCACGGTCGACCTCACGGCCGAAGAGGCGGCGGCCGCCGAGGCCAAGGCCCCCGGTATCGACTCGGTGTCCAACACCGCCGAGTGATCCTCGACATCGGCGGTCGGTCCACCGACCGGCCGCCGATTCGTCGCGTCCCGGAAGAGGAGCTCCCGTGGCATTCCAGAAGGTCACCATCATCGGCGCCGGCAGCGTCGGCAGTGCGATCGCCCTGTGCGTGGCGCTCGACGGCGCCTGTCGCCACGTCGCCCTGTACGACCTCGACCACGACCGCGCCCACGCCGAGGCGCTCGACCTGCGGCACGGCGCCCCGTTCCTCCCCTCGGTCGAGGTGACCGGCGGGTCCGATCCGGCCATCCTCGAGGGCAGCGACCTCGTCGTGCTCGCCGCCGGGGCCAAACAGAAGCCCGGGCAGAGTCGCCTCGAGCTGGCCGGCGTCAACGCCGACATCTGTCGGGCCAACATCGACGAGGTGCTCACCCACGCCCCCTCGGCGACCGTGTTGGTGGTCTCGAACCCGGTCGACGTCCTCACCCAGGTCGCAGCCCAGCATCACCCCGACGGCGTCGCCTCGGTGCTCGGGTCGGGCACGGTGCTCGACACCGCTCGTCTCCGCACCCTGATGGCGTCGGAGCTCGACGTCTCCCCCACCGCCGTCCACGCCACCGTCGCCGGCGAGCACGGCGACAGCGAGTTCGTCCTCTGGTCGAGTGCGACGGTCGGCGGGGCCTCGATGCGGGCGTTCCTGTCGACGGCCGATCGCGACGAGTCGCTCTTCGACAGCGCCCTGGCCGAGGTGCGGGGAGCCGCCCAGGAGATCATCGCCGGCAAGGGGTGGACGAGCACGGCGATCGGGCTCAGCGCAGCCCGGATCATCCGGGCGATCGCCCACGACGAGCGGGCCGTCCTGCCGGTGTCGACCCTGCACCGGATCGACGGCGTCGGCGAGGTCGCCCTGTCGCTGCCGGCCGTGGTCGGCCGCCGCGGGGTGGTCCGCCACGTCGACGTCGACCTCGACGCCGACGAGCGCGACGCCCTCGCCGCCAGCGCCAGGACGATCCTCGACTCGGTCGCCGCCCTCGAGGAACGCTCCGCCTAGCTAGCCGGCACCCCGCAGGAAGCGGCTGAGCCGGTAAGCGGCGGTGGCCGGCCGATCGGTGCGGAACTCGCGGTCGTCGGCCATCGACAGGATCCGCCGACTCGACCGCACGCCCAGCCACCGCAGCGGTTCGGGTTCCCAGCGTCGGGCGTGCTGCCCGACCCAGGCGAGGTCGACCAGGTCGCTGTCGGCGGTCGAGCGTCCGAGGAGCAGGTCGGCCATCGTGCGGCCCGCCAGGTTGGCGGCGGCGACGCCCTCGCCGACGTAGCCGCCCAGCACGCCCAGCCGGTGGCCGGGTGCACCCTCGATCGGGTCGAGGCGCACCCCCGGCACCCAGTTGCGGGGGATGCCGAGCACACCGCCCCAACGATGGGTGATGCGGGCGTCGGCGAGCAGCGGCGACAGCTCGACGAGGGTCTCGCCCAACAGTTCGTGCGACGGCAGGTGGGCCTCGGCCCTCGGTGAGATCGCCGAGCCGAACAGGTAGGGCACGCCGCGCCCGCCGAAGGCGAGCCGGTCGTCCGCGGTCCGCTGGCCGTAGATCACCATGTGGCGATCGTCGGAGAACGTCGGACGGCCGGCGAGGCCGAGTTCGTCGAACACCTCGGGGGCGAGCGGTTCGGTCGCCACCATCAACGAGTAGACCGGCAACAGGTCGCGCCGCCGCCCGGGTAGGTCACGGGTGTAGGCCTCGGTCGCCAGCACCACGTCGGCGGCCCGCACCGTGTGTCGTTCCTGACCCGCACCCTCGACAGAGGCTGTCTCAACGCTGAGCGTGCCGCCGTCGATCGCGACCACCTCGCTGCCCTCGACGATCTCGACGCCTCGCCGCTCGCACGCCGCGGCCAGGCCGGCGGCGAGGCGGGCCGGATCGAGCGACGCGCACGGCTCGAAGAAGATGCCGCCGCGCACGTCGGTGGCGCCGAAGTGGGCGCGGGCCTCGTCGGGTTCGAGCAGCCGCAGCACCTCCGGGCCGAAGCCGTTGGCCCGTTCGTGGGCGACCTCGTCACGCTGCCGGTCGGCCTGGGGCTGGTTGCGGGCCACCCGGATCCATCCGCCCTTGGCGTAGCGACAGTCGATGCCCTCGTCCTCGGCGACCCGTCCGATCTCGTCGACGGCATCGAACACGGCGTGGAGCAGTCGTCGGGCCTCGTCGGGCGAGGAGCGCGTGGCGTAGCCGTCGAACCCGCACGCCAGCTCGCCGACCGCCCAACCGCCGTTGCGACCCGACGCCCCGAAGCCCACGACCTCGCGTTCGATCACCACCACGCGCAGACCGGGATCGGCCGACACCAGCGAGTGGGCGGTCCACAGACCGCTGAATCCGCCGCCGACGATGGCGACGTCGACGTCGCGGTCACCGTCGAGCACCGGGCGCCGGGCGGTCGACCCGTCGGAGCGCAGGCCGTCGATCCACAGCGACCCGACATGCGCATCGCCGACCGAGTCGACGAGTGGGGCTGGGTGCGTCATCGGCGTGAAGGTAGCGGGCTCGCCCCGCCCCCGCCGACCGACCAAGATTGGCGTCAGGAAACCGTCAACGAATCGACGCCGAACCCGGCGCGGCGGGTCGGTAACCTACGCCAACCCCGAGGAGGCGCACCCATGGGTCCTGCTCCCGCAGCCCTGCTCCAACCCTTTGCCAAGCCCGCCACCAGCGACTCGATCAAGCTCGTTCGCTCCGAGGGCGTACGGGTCTACGACGAGGCCGGCACGGCCTACATCGACGGCCTCGGCAGCCTCTGGTACTGCCAGGTCGGGCACGGTCGCCGAGAGCTGATCGACGCCATCGGCCGACAGCTCGAGACGATGGCGACCTACAACATCTTCGCCCCGTTCACGAGCGACGTCGCCGAGGCGGCAGCCGCCCGCATCGCCTCGGTGGCGCCCTTCCCCGACCCCCGGGTGTTCCTGTGCTCCTCGGGCTCGGAGTCGATCGACACCGCCCTCAAGATCGCCCGCCTCGTCGCCGCCCTGCGCGACGACCCCGACCGCCAGATCATCGTGCGCCGCACCCGCGGCTACCACGGCGTGAACGTCGGCGGCACCTCGGTGCAGGGCATCGCCCCCAACCGCGAGAACTACGGCGACCTCCTCCCCCACGTCGTCGAGATCGACCCCGACGACATCGAGTCGGCGGCCCGCCTGTTCGCCGAACACGGTGACCGCATCGCCGCCGTCGTCAGCGAGCCGGTGCAGGGCGCCGGGGGCGTCTTCACCCCGGTCGACGGCTACCTCGAACGGCTCCGGGAGCTGTGCACCAAGCACGGCGCCCTCCTGATCTTCGACGAGGTGATCTGCGGGTTCGGGCGCACCGGCAACTGGTTCGCCGCCCAGACCTACGACGTCGAACCCGACCTGATCACCTTCGCCAAGGGGGTCACCAGCGGTTACCAGCCGATGGGCGGGGTGTTGGTCAACCGCTCGGTGGCCGACCTCCTCGAGGCCGACCCGGAGTTCCTGTTCCGCCACGGCTACACCTACTCGGGCCATCCGGCGGCCTGCGCGGCCGCCATCGCCAACATCGACGTGATCGAGCACGACGGCCTCGTCGCCCGGGCCACCGCCATCGGCGAGCGCCTGACCACCGGCATCGGCTCCCTGATCGGCGACGGCCTGGTGGCCGAGCTCCGCGGCGTCGGCGCCGTGTGGGCGGCCCGCCTCCCCGAGGGCACCGACTACGCCCGCTCGTGTGCCGTGCGCGACGCCATGCTCGACCGCGGCGTGATCGCCCGCCCGATCGGTGACGTAATCGCCTTCTGCCCGCCGCTCGTGATCGGCGACGACGACATCGACCGCATGGTCGACGCCCTCGCCGAATCGGCGGCCACGGTGCCGCTGTGACCGCCGGGGCGGCGGCACACGCGAAGGCCACCGGGGGCCGCCTCCGGGTGGCCGACCTGTTCGGCTCGCCCGGCGACATGGGGCGACGCCACGGCGCGATGTTCGACGCCGAGATCCGCCACTACGCGTCCGACCGGATCGCCCTGGTGGCGTCAGGCCTGTGGTCGGGTGGACCGATCGACGAGGCCGAAGTGCTGGCGATCGCCGAGTCGATGCTCGACGCCCACGCCGCCTACGACGCGGCCCTGTTCGACGAGCTCGAGGCGATGGCCGGGGCCGCCGGCATCTCGACGGCGGCGGCCGTGGTGGTCGGCGGATTCACCGACTTCGTCGACACCGTGCGCGCCGTCGTCGGCGGCGACCACCCGCCCACCGTGGTCGAGGACGACTGCACGATGGCGATCGTGCCCGGCTCTCGCTCCCCCGAAGGGCCGCTGTTCGGGCAGACCTGGGACATGCACGACTCGGCGACCGAGCACGTCGTCCTGCTCCGCACCGTGCCCACCGACGGGCCGAGCGCCCGGATCTTCACCACCACCGGCTGCCTGGGACAGATCGGCATGAACGCCGCCGGCGTCTGCGTCGGCATCAACAACCTGGTCGGCCTCGACGGCCGGCGCGGCGTGACCTGGCCGACGGTCGTGCGGGCGATGCTCGCCGCCGACGACGCCGCCGGTGCGCTCGAACGGCTCCTGGCCGCCGACCTCGCCGGCGCCCACAACTTCGCCATCCTCGACGCTGCCGGCGTCGGCTTCAACGTCGAGGCGATGTCGACCGCGCAGGTCGTCACCGACCTCGCGGGCGACGTGCTCGTCCACACCAACCACACGATCCACGACGCCACCACCGCCCTCCAGGCGCCCAAGGACCCGGCGATGATGGCGAGCTCGACCGCCCGTCTCGACACCGCCCGCCGGCTCACCGCCGAGGGCCCGGTCACCGTGGCGAGCCTTATGGAACTCACCCGCGAACCCGAGGCGATCTGCCAGCGGGCGACCGACCCGTTCCACATCGAGTCGAGCGGCGCCGCGGTGATGCGGCCGGCCACCGGGGAGTTCTGGGCCTGCTGGGGCCGCCCCGAGGACCATCCCTACGAGGTCGTCGCCGCCCCCGATCCGGCGATCGCCCTGCCCGACGACGTCGTCGCCGTCGGGCCCCGCTCCGGCCTCGAGTACACGCGCCTCACCCGCTCGATGGCGACCGCGCTGCTCGCGCTCGAACTCAAGACGTTCCCGACCGCCCACCCCGACGATCTCTACGACCAGGAGGAGATCGAGAGCGTGGCCGACGACTTCCAGATCGGCACCTTCGTCGGCTTCGTCCCCGGCGATCGGACCACCCCGGTGGCGGTCGGCCTCGGGGTGCGGGTCGACTTCGACTTCGCCCACCCCCAGCACAAGATCAAGGTGTTGCTCGACGGCCCGACGCCGTCGGGCCATCAACCCGAGGGCCGCTGGTACTACGGCACCGACATCATCGTCGACCCGGCCAAGCGGCGCCGGGGCATCGGCCGTGAGCTCTACGACCTGCGCAAGCGAGCCACCCGCCGGCTGGGCCTCGACGGCATCGTGGCCGGGGGCGTGATCCCCGGCTACGCCGACCACAAGGCGTCGATGACGCCGGACGAGTACATCGACGCCGTGCGAGCGGGCGAACTCTACGACCCGACGCTGTCGTTCCAGCTCAACAACGGCTTCCACGTGCTGTGCGCGCTCCACGGCTACATCGTCGACCCCGCGGTCGGCGACGCCGCCTCCCTGATCGTGTGGGAGAACCCCGACCTCGATCACACCGGCGCCTCCGACGCGATCGCCGCCCTCTACGAACGACTGCAACAGGAACCCGGGTGACCACTCCCAGCACGACCGAACGTCCGGCGGTGGAACTGAGCTCGGTGACGAAACGCTTCGGCGACGTCACCGCCGTCGACGCCATCGACCTCCGGATCCGCGACGGCGAGTTCTTCGCCCTGCTCGGCCCGTCGGGCTGCGGCAAGACGACGACGCTGCGCATGATCGCCGGGCTCGAGGTGCCCACCGAGGGCAGCCTGAAGATCTTCGGCGACGAGGTCGGCACCCTGCCGCCCAACAAGCGGCCGGTCAACACCGTGTTCCAGAACTACGCCCTGTTCCCCCACATGACGGTGCAGGACAACGTGGCCTTCGGGCTCCGCATGCAGAAGGTGGCCAAGACCGAGGCCCGTCGCCGGGCCGACGAGGCGATCGAGATGGTCCGCCTCGGCGGCATGGGAGCCCGCAGGCCCGACCAGTTGTCGGGCGGTCAGCAGCAGCGGGTCGCCCTCGCTCGCGCGCTGGTCAACCGGCCCAAGGTGTTGCTGCTCGACGAGCCACTCGGTGCCCTCGACCTCAAGCTGCGGCACGAGATGCAGATCGAGCTCAAGGAGCTCCAGCGCGAGCTCGGCGTGAGCTTCGTGTTCGTCACCCACGACCAGGAGGAGGCGCTGGCGATGAGCGACCGCATCGCCGTGATGCGCGACGGCCAGCTGCTCCAGGTCGGGTCGTCGGAGGACCTCTACGAGCGTCCCGCCGACCGCTTCGTCGCCGACTTCATCGGCACGACCAACCTGATCGAGGCCACGGTCGCCGACGGCGACGAGGTGGTGCTGGCCAACGGCACCCGGGTCCGTGCCCCCAACGACTACGCGGCCGGCGACAAGGTGGCGATGAGCCTGCGACCGGAGGCGATCCGGATCGGCCGGCGCGGCGACGTGCCCGACTCCCACGTCGCCACACAGCTGCAGGGCGTGGTCATCGACGCCACCTACCTCGGCCACTGCGTCGACTACCGGGTCGAGGTCGACTGGATCTCGCTCGACGTGCGGGCCGACCCGGCGCGCGGCGACCATCGGTTCACCGCTGGCGACGAGGTGGCGGTGTGGTGGGACACCAAGGCCGACTGGCTGGTCCCCGGGTGAGCGACGCCACGGGCACGACCACTCCCGACCGGTCGGTCACGCCGGCGTTCGAGGCCGCCCTCGAGGCCCAGCAACGACGGCGCGGCTTCCTGATGGCGTTGCCGTCGCTCGCCTACCTCACGATCTTCTTCGCCCTGCCCCTCGTCATCGTGGTGGTCTACTCCTTCGCCACCCGCAACCGGTTCGGCGGCACCGACCTGTCGGGCTGGAACCTCGACTCCTACGAAGCCCTCGGCGGCGAACAGGTGCGGGCGGTGCTGTTCCGCTCCCTCGGCCTGGCGGTGCTCACCACGGTGCTCTGCCTGCTCATCGCCTACCCGTTCGCCTACCACCTGGCCACCCGCCGGCCGGCGGTGCGCAACGTGATGCTGGTGTTCGTCATGATCCCGTTCTGGACCAACTTCCTGGTCCGCAACTACGCCTGGTACGTGATCCTCGGCAGCGACGGACCCCTGTCGAGGATCAGCGAGTTCCTCGGCTTCGGCCCCCAGCGGATCCTGTTCACCCAGGCCGCCGTCGTGCTCGGCCTCGTCTACGGGTTCCTGCCCTTCATGGTGCTGCCCCTCTACGCCGCGATCGAACGGGTCGACGGCCGCCTCCTCGAGGCCGGTCGCGACCTCTACGCGTCGGGCTTCGCCACCTTCCGCCACATCCTGTTGCCGCTCTCGATGCCCGGCGTGATCGCCGGCTCGATCCTGGTGTTCATCCCGAGCCTCGGCGCGTACGTCACCCCCGAGATCCTCGGCGGCGCCAAGACCACCCTGCTCGGCAGCTACATCGTCACCCAGTTCCTCACCGCCCGGAACTTCCCCTTCGGCGCCGCCCTGTCGACCGTGCTGATGCTGCTGATGCTGCTCGCCGCCGCCTTCTACTTCCGCCGCGAAGGCCGGACGCTGTGACCGGTGTCGTGACGACCCAGGAGCGACCGTGAGCCGGCTCGCTCCGCCGACCGGGGGCACCCGCTGGGTCCTCGGCGCCCACTCGTGGCTCGTCTACGCCTTCTTCTACGCGCCGATCCTGCTGCTGGTCGTCTTCTCCTTCAGCGACAACCGCAACGTCGGCGTGTGGGGTGGCTTCACCCTCGACTGGTACCGCGACTTCGCCGACAGCGAGCCGACCAAGGACGCCCTCTGGGTGTCGGTGCAGGTGGCGATCGCGTCGACGCTGGTATCGGTCGTGCTCGGCACCACCGCCGCGCTCGCCCTCGAGCGGTTCACGTTCCGGGGCCGCAAGGTGTTCGACGCGCTGCTCTACCTCCCGATCATCGTGCCCGACGTGACGATGGCGGTGATGCTGCTCCTCTTCTTCGCCGAGGCGTCGTCGGTGTTCGGGTTCTCGAAGGGCTTCGGCACGATCACCCTGTCGCACATCGCGTTCAACATCAGCTTCGTGTCGGTCGTCGTGCGGGCCCGGCTCGCCGGCAGCGACCAACGGCTCGAGGAGGCCGCCCGCGACCTCTACGCCGGGCGGTGGCAGGTGTTCCGCCACGTCACGCTGCCGCTGATCATGCCCGGCGTGCTCGGCGGCGGCCTGCTGGCGTTCACCCTGTCGCTCGACGACGTGGTGATCACCCAGTTCGTGTCCGGTCCGGGCTGGACCACGCTGCCGGTCTACGTGTTCGGCCTGATCCGTCGGGGCGTCACCCCACTGATCAACGCGGTGTCGGTCGTGATGCTCGTCGCCTCCACCGTGCTCGTGTTGGCATCGCTCGCATTGCAGCGACTGCGCCAGTCATGATGTCCCCCACCCCCGGTTCCCTCCCAAGGAGAAATCCCGTGTCCCTCCACGACGTCTCGTCGGGCCGCCGGCCCGCTCGTTCGTTCACCCGACGCCTCGGCGCCACCGCCGCCGCGTTCGGCCTGCTCGGCGCCGCCTGCGGTGGCTCCGACAGCGCCGAGTCGGCCGCCACCGAGTGCGAGGTCGACCAGGTCGACGGCGACCTCGCCCTCTACAACTGGGGCGAGTACATCGACCCCGAGCAGCTCGACGCCTTCGGCGAGGAGTACGGCATCTCGGCCACGATGGACGTGTTCGACTCCAACGAGGCGATGCAGCCGATCATCTCGGCCGGCAACTCCGGCTACGACGTGATCGTGCCGTCGGACTACATGGTCGGCATCATGATCGAGGGCGAGATGATCCAGGCGCTGAACCTCGACCTCATCCCCAACCGGGAGAACCTCCTCGACGAGTTCACCGACCTGGCCTACGACCCCGAGGGCGCCTACTCGATGCCCTACCAGTGGGGCTACACCGGCCTCGCGGTCGACACCGCCGTCGTCGGCACCGACTTCCCCCGCTCCTGGGACCTCGTCTTCGGTGAGGACGCCGCCGCCTACGCGGGCCAGATCACCCTCCTCAACGACCCGCGCGAGACCCTCGGCGCCGCCCTCAAGTCGCTCGGCTACTCCCTCAACTCCACGAGCGAGGACGAGCTGGCCGAGGCGACCGAGGTGGTGTCGGCCGCCGCCGACAACCTGCTGGCGTTCAACACCGAGTCGGCCGACGAGCTGCTCACCTCCGGCGAGAGCGCCATCGCCCACGTCTACTCCGGCGACGCCTTCACCCAGTTCCTCGAGACCGACGACCCGAGCCAGTACGTGTTCTTCGTCCCCGAGGAGGGCGGCACCCGCTGGATCGACAACATGGCGATCCCCTTCGACGCCCCGCACCCGTGCACGGCGCACACCTTCATCAACTGGATCCTCGACGGGGAGAACGGCGCCGACCTGTCGAACTGGAACTACTACGGCACCCCCAACGCGGCGTCGCTCGACCTCCTCGACGAAGAGCTCAACGAGTTCCTCGTCGACCCCGAGGTCCTCGTCGGCGGGCTCGACAGCGTCGAGTCGATCGAGGACACCGGCGAGTTCGAGACCAACTTCTCCGACGCCTTCACCACCGCCAAGGGTTGAGAGCTGCGGCGTGACCGATGCGACCGGCCGCCGGGCAACCGGCGGCCGGATCGGCGCGACACTGCGCCGATGCCGCGACTGTTCCACGATGCCCTGGTCCTGCCCGTCGACGACCGACGCCCGTTCTTCCGCGGGTGGTTGCTGGCCGGAGACGACGGGCTGATCGCCGGCCTCGGCGAGGGCGAGCCGCCCGCCGAGGTGTGGGGCGCCGCGGATGACCGGGTCGACCTCGGCGGGGCCTTCCTCGCCCCCGGGTTCATCAGCGCCCACAGCCACCTGTTCACCTCGGGCATGCGGGGCTTCACCCCCGACTCGACGCTGTACCCGTGGGTGGCGGCCCAGGTCGAGTTCATCGCCGGCGCCGACGCCGAGGACCTCTACTGGTTCACGCTCCACGGCTCCTTCGACGTGCTGGCGGCCGGCACGACCAGTGCCTACAACTTCACCGATTCCCGCTTCGCCGGTCGCTACGACCCCGACCTCGACCGGCGGGTGGTGCTGGCCGAGCGTCCGCCCGCCTACACCGAACGCCAGGTCGAGGCCTGCCGCGACGCCGGGCTGCGCACGATGAGCGCCTTCCGCCTCGACCCCGACCTGCAGGATCTCGACCGCGCGTTCGAGGTCTTCGCCGGCGCCGTCGAGCACGTGCGCGACTCGGTGCCCGCCGACCTGTCGCTCGACGCCAGCGTGTTCGGCGCCGCGCAGTGGTCGGACGACCCGACCCAGGCGGTGCACGAGGTGACCGTCATGGACCGTCACGGCGTCGGCAACCAGGCCCACCTGCTCGAGACGGCCGAAGCGCTCGACCAGCAACGCATCAAGGTGCAGCACTACGCCGACGCCGGCGCCCTGCGGCCGGGGTTCCTGTTCGGCCACTTCGTCCACGCCGACGACGAGACCGCCGCGATGGTGGCCCAGAGCGGGGCCGGCATGGTGTGGCAGCCGTGCTCGAACGGCCGTCTCGGGTCGGGCATCGCCGACGTCGCCCGCAACCTCGAGCTCGGCATGCCGGTGGGCATGGGCCTCGACGACCAGTCGTGCACCGACGCCGCCGACCCGTTCCAGAACATGCGCATCGGCATGTTCTCGCTCCGAGCGCTGCGCTCGGACGCAGCGGTGATGAGCCCGGCGACCGTGCTGCGGCTCCACACCCTCGCGTCCGCCGAGGCCCTCGGTGTGGCCGACCGGGTGGGCAGCCTCGAGGTCGGCAAGCACGCCGACCTCCTCGTCGTCGACCCGAAGCGACCCGACACCGGGCCGGTGTGGGACCCGGTGTCGCACTACGTGCTGGCGATGACGCAGCGCAACCTGGTGTCGGTCTGGTCGGGCGGGGTCGAGGTGGCCCGCGACGGGGTCTGCCTCGACCCGCTGGCTGCGCAGGCGGTGACCGAACTCCACACCCGAGCCGCCGCCGTCGGCGCGAAGCAGGGCCGATTCCCCGCCGCCTGATCCGACAGAATTATTTAGTAGTAAATAGTTTGAGCGATCGCTCGACGGATCAAGAGGTCCGTCACCCGAATCCCCGAAAGGTCGCTCAATGCCCACCTCTGCCACGCGCACCCCCATCCACCGGTCCCCGCTCCACCGGGCCGCCGCCCTTGCCCTCACCCTCAGCCTCGGCGCCGCCGCCTGCGCCTCCGACGAGGACCCGATCTCCGCCGACGAGGCGACCGAGGAGGTCGAGTCGGCCACCGAAGAGATGACCGACGAGGCCACCGACGAGATGGCCGGTGACACGATCGTCGACATCGCCGCCGCCAACGACGACTTCTCGATCCTCGTCCAGGCCGTGCAGGCCGCCGGCCTGGTCGAGACGCTGTCGGGCGAGGGTCCCTTCACCGTCTTCGCCCCCACCGACGCCGCCTTCGAAGCGGCGCTCGCCGACCTCGACCTCACCGCCGAGCAGCTC
>JBPEXC010000297.1:0-11074 GCA_052032035.1 Acidimicrobiales bacterium
ATCGGCTCGGCATCGAGGACGGCACCACCGTGCGCATCGTCACCGAGCGTGGCACGGCCACGATCGTGGCGTCGGTCGACGACACGATGCGGGCCGGCCACCTGGCGCTCCCCAACGGCACCGGCACCGACCGGCTCGTCGACGGTGAGCGGGTGACCGACGGCGTCGCCCCCAACGAGCTGACCGGGTCGTCTCACCGCGACCGCTTCGCCGGCACGCCGTGGCACAAGTCGGTGCCCGCCCGCCTCGAGCTGGTCTAGGCGAGGTCAGCGAACCCGAACTCGACGCCGAAGCGCTCGCACCAGATCTGCACGGTGTCGAAGGTCGACAGGTCGACGTCGGCCGGGATCTCGTAGTTCTGGCTGCCGATGTTGCCCTTCAGTTCGCCGAGGCTCACGAACGAGCCGTCGTCGGCTCGCAGGTAGACCTTGAGGTCCGGGCCGTTGCTCGACTCGAACTCCTCGAACCGCAGGAACCGCTGCCCCGTGCCGTTGCCGAGCACCACGGCCTCGCCCACCACGTCGTAGCGCGACGTGCCGGAGAACGCCCCGCTCGCTTCGGTGACGATCTCGGGCTCGGCCTCTTCAGCCGAGCTGTCGTCCATCGGCGGCATGTCCTCGTCGATGTCGGTGCGGTTCTCCTCCGCCTCGGCCATCGCTTCCTGGAACTCCTCGGTGGCCGCCATCTCGTCCTGCTCGGCCGGGGTGGCGTCGAAGATCGGGCCGGCCTCGTCGACCTCGTCGTCGAGGAATGCCGCTTGGATTCCGAAGTAGCCGAAGGCGAGCCACGCCGCGGCGACGGCGACGATCGCGCCGATGCCGAGCAGGGCGGTCTTGTTGTCTCGGAGACTCATGCGAAGTCGAACTCGGAGGGCGCGCCGATCATTCCCGACTCGATCAGCGTCCCAGCTCACCCGCCATGCTCGTCGAGCGCGCTCATGTTGTCGATGAGGCGCGTGAGGTAGTGGAGCGCGTGGCTCATGTCCTCGAGTGACAGTCCGGCGGCGGCGTCGTCGTAGTAGGAGCGGATGCTCGGCAGGGCCCGCTCCCTCCACTTGACCTCACCGGCCGGGGTGAGGCGGAGCAGACGGCTTCGACCGTCCTCGGGGTCGACCTCGGACCGGATGAGGCCGTCGCTCTCGAGGCGGTTCGTGATCCCCGACAGGCTCTGGCGGGTCACCTTGAGGTAGCGGGCGAGGTCGCCGACCGCCATGCCGTCGGCCACTTCCGGGCGGGTCAACGCTCCCAGGACCGCCCAGCGTTGCGTGGTCAGCCCCTCGGCCTCTACCGCCTTCGTCCCAGTTTTGTGCAACATATTGGCACATTGGTAGAGCCGGAAGAAGAGGTGGTTGGCCAGGGCGTAGCGCGCTGCATCTTCATCACCGATCGAGAATCCGTTATCGATCGGCAGCGCGTTGTCCGTTGGCACAGTTGGTTCCTTCCCCCGACGCTCCGCTTCCAGGGTCGAACGAGTTGACCAGTATGTCAAGATCTTGCTAAACCTGGGTCGAGGAGGTGCTCTGATGAGTCGATTCGATGATTGCACGATCGTGGTCTCCGGGGGCGGAGGCGGCATCGGCCGCAGCGTCTGCCGTGGTTTCGCCGGCGAGGGTGGGAAGGTTGCGGTCCTCGATCGCGACCTCGACGCTGCGACGGCGACCGTCCATGAGATCGAGGCTGCGGGAGGCACTGCGTTGGCGGTCGCCTGTGACATCACCGAGCGGACCGCCGTCGACGCGGCCCTCGGGCGTGTCGATGCGGAGCTCGGCCCGATCGACGTGCTGGTGAACAACGCCGGCTGGGATCTGTTCGTCCCCTTCCTCGACACCGAGCCCGACGACTGGTCCCGCCTGATCGACATCAACCTGGTCGGTGCGCTCCACATGCACCACTCGGTGCTGCCCGGGATGGTCGAGCGTGGCAAGGGTCGGATCGTCAACGTGTCCTCCGATGCAGCTCGGGTCGGATCGTCGGGCGAGGCCGTCTACGCGGCCTGCAAGGCCGGGCTGATCGCCCTGTCGAAGACGCTGGCTCGCGAGCACTCCCGCCACGGCATCACGTTCAACGTGGTCTGCCCGGGCCCGACCGACACGGCGCTGCTGGCGACCGTCACCGACACCGCTGCCAACCCCGAGAAGCTGCGCGAGGCCTTCCGTCGGGCGATCCCGATGGGCCGCCTCGGCCAGCCCGACGATCTCGTGGCTGCCGTCCTGTTCTTCGCCGGCGACGACGCCGGCTTCGTCACCGGACAGGTCCTCAGCGTGTCCGGCGGCCTGACCATGGCCGGCTGAGCCGGCCACGAGCGAGGAGACCCTCATGGACTACACCGACATCACCGTCGAGGTTCGACGCCACGTCGCCCACATCACCATCAACCGCCCCGAGGTCATGAACGCCTTCCGCGGCCAGACCTGCGACGAGCTGATCCACGCCTTCGGGCGGGCCGGCTACGACCCGGAGGTCGGGGCGATCGTCCTGGCCGGTGCCGGCGAACGCGCCTTTTGTACCGGTGGCGACCAGTCGGCCCACGCCGGCCAGTACGACGGGCGGGGCACGATCGGCCTCCCCGTCGAGGAGCTCCACGCCGCCATTCGCGACGTCCCGGTGCCCGTGATCGCCCGGGTCCAGGGTTACGCCATCGGTGGCGGCAACGTCCTCGCCACGATCTGCGACCTGACGATCTGCTCGGAGTCGGCGACCTTCGGTCAGGTCGGGCCGAAGATGGGATCGGTCGACCCCGGCTACGGCACCGCCTATCTGTCGCGCGTGGTCGGCGAGAAGAAGGCCCGCGAGATCTGGTACCTGTGCCGGCGCTACTCGGGCCGGGAGGCCGAGAACATGGGCCTGGCCAACATCTGCGTCGCCGACGACGAGCTCGACAGCACCGTCGAGGCGTGGGCCGAGGAGATCTGCGAGCGCAGCCCGACCGCCATCGCCCTCGCCAAGCGGTCGTTCAACATGGACACCGCCCACCAGGCCGGCATCGCCGGGATGGGAATGCTCGGCCTGCGGCTCTACTACGAGACCGACGAATCCCACGAGGGCGTCAACGCGCTGAAGGAGAAGCGGGCACCCCGGTTCCGGGACTTCGTGTCGTGAGCGTCAACGCTGCCCGCCCGAACGCCGTGCGCCCGAACGTCTACGTCCAGGGCGAGCTGCTCGACCTGGCCGAGATGGCGGGCCGGTTCGCCGCCGAGCGGGTCGCGCCGGGGTTCGAGCGGCGCGACCGGGAACGCACCCTCGACCGCGACCTCAGCGAGGAGATGGGGGCGCTCGGCCTGATCGCTCCTGAACTCGCCGAGTCCTCCGGCGGTCAGGGAGCGACCAAGGTGGCGGCCGGGGTCATCCACGAGCAGATCGCCGCTGCCGACCTGTCGTTCTCCTACGTCAACCTTCTCGGGTCGCTCAACGCCCAGATCCTGGCCGCCCACGGGGAAGCGAGCGTCGTCGATCCGTGGCTGCACGAGATCACCTCGGGGCGGGCGATCGCCGCACTCGGGCTCACCGAGCCCCGAGGCGGCTCCGACGCCGCCGCCCTGTCGCTCCGCATGGTGCGTGACGGCGACCACTATGTCCTCGACGGCGAGAAGACCTCGATCTCGGCCGCCGATCAGGCCGACGTCGCCGTCGTGTTCGGTCGGACCGGCGGCCCCGGTGCTCGGGGCATCACCGCCCTCATGGTGCCGATGGACCTGCCCGGCATCACGACCACCCGCTTCGACTGTCACGGCCAGCGGGCCATCGGCCGGGGCTCGATCTTCTTCGACGGGGTCCGCGTCCCGGCCGCCAACCGCCTCGGCGACGAGGGCGGCGGGTTCGTCCAGGTGATGCAGGGGTTCGACTTCTCGCGGGCCCTCATCGGGCTGCAGGTGCTCGGCGTCGCCCGGGCCGCCCTCGACGACGCCTGGGCGTACTCGACCGAGCGCCAGGCGTTCGGCCAGCCGTTGTCGGCGTTCCAGGGCGTATCGCATCGTCTCGCCGAGTTCGACACCCAGGTCGAGGCGGCCCGGCTGCTCTGCTACCAGGCGCTGTGGGCGGCCGACAACGGGATCGCCCACACCGCCGAGGCGGCGATGTGCAAGTGGTGGGCGCCCAAGCTCGCCTACGACGTCGTCCACGAGTGCCTCCTGGTGCTCGGCCACGGCGGCTACGACCGCGGCGTGATGGAGCAGCGGCTCCGCGACGTCCTCGGCTTCCAGATCGGCGACGGGACCGCGCAGATCATGAAGACGATCATCGCCCGCGACCGTGTGGGGCGGGCCAACGTGCCGCACTGACCGGTCGTACCGACCTGTCGGACCGAGCGCATCGCGAAAAAGACAACAGGCACTTCGAGGCAGTTCAGGGGGAACACACATGCACTTCGACGCCGACAACCTTCCGCTCCGACGCCCGGCGATGATCGCCGCCGGACACTGGAGGGACGTGACGATCAACGATGCCCTCGATCGGGCCGTCGCCGCCGATCCGCACCGCACGGCGCTGACGGCGGTTCGTCTAGACGGGCCGACTCGGAGCTTCACCTACGGCGAGCTGGCCGACATGGCCGACCGCGTCGCCGGCGGTCTACGCCGCCTCGGGGTGGGACGCGACGACGTCGTGGCGGTGCAGCTCCCGAACTGGTGGGAGTTCACCGTCGCCTACCTGGCGTGTGCCCGCATCGGAGCGGTGATGAACCCCCTGATGCACATCTTCCGCGAGCGCGAACTCGCCTTCATGCTCAACCACGGTGAGGCCGTCGTGGCGATCGTGCCGTCGGTGTTCCGCGGCCACGACTTCGCCGCCATGTACGACGGGTTGCGGGCCGAGGTGCCGTCGCTGCGCCACGTGGTGGTCGTCGACGGTGCCCCGACCAAGAGCTTCGACGGCGTGCTGGTCGGCGACGTCGACCCCGGCCTCGCTGCGATCGACCGGCCGGGACCAGATGACGTCACCCAGCTGATCTACACTTCGGGTACGACCGGGGAACCGAAGGGAGTGATGCACAGCGCCAACACCCTGTTCTCCAACATCGTCCCCTACGCGGACCGTCTCGACCTCGACGGCGGCGACGTGGTGTTGATGGCGTCGCCGATGGCCCACCAGACCGGCTTCATGTACGGCTTGATGATGCCCATCCTCCTCGGCGGGTCCGCCGTCATCCTCGACGTGTGGGACGCCCCGACGGCGATCGGTCTCGTCAACGAGCACGGCGCCACCTTCACGATGGCGTCGACCCCGTTCCTCGCCGATCTGACCGACGGCGTCGCCTCGGGTGGCGCCGGCGTCGAGAGCCTGCGCACCTTCCTGTGTGCCGGTGCACCGATCCCGGGTCCCCTCGTCGAACGGGCCCAGGCGGCGCTCGGGGCCAACATCGTGTCGGCGTGGGGGATGAGCGAGAACGGGGCGGTCACCACGACGCTCCTCGACGACGACCCCTCCCGCTCGGTCGAGACCGACGGCTGCCCCCTGCCCGGGGCCGAGGTGAAGGTCGTGGATCACGACGGGACGGAACTCCCGGACGGGGAGACCGGCCGGCTGCTCGTGCGAGCCTGCTCCAACTTCGGCGGCTACCTCAACCGCCCACACCTCAACGCGACCGACGACGAGGGCTGGTTCGACACGGGCGACCTGGCTCGCCTCGACGACGCGGGCTACATCCGCATCACCGGCCGCTCGAAGGACGTGATCATCCGGGGCGGCGAGAACATCCCGGTCGTCGAGATCGAGAACCTGCTGTATCGGCACCCGGCCGTCGCCCAGGTCGCCATCGTCGCCTACCCCGACGACCGGCTCGGCGAACGGGCCTGCGCCGTGATCGTCCCCAAGCCTGGCGCCCGGATCGACTTCGACGAGATGCTGGCGTTCCTCACCGCCGAGCGGGTCGCCAAGAACTACCTGCCCGAACGGCTCGAGATGCTCGACGTCATGCCCACGACGCCGTCGGGCAAGATCCAGAAGTTCCGCTTGCGTGAGCGGCTGGCGAGCGGCTGAGCCCGACCCTTCAGCGGCGGGTGAGCTTGACCGGCAGCTTGGTGTATCCGTGCACGAACGACGAGAAGGTGCGCTCCGGCTCCTCCTGGACCTCGATCCGCTCGAAACGGCCGAGGATCTCCTCCCACAGGATCCGCAGCTGCAGCTCGGCCAGGCGGCTGCCCATGCAGAAGTGCACGCCGTAGCCGAACGACAGGTGGCGATCGGCGTTCTCGCGGTCGATGTCGATCACGTCCGCGTTGTCGCCCCACACGTCCTCGTCGCGGTTGGCTGACAGGTACCACATCAGCACCTGGTCGTCCTTGCGCATCTGCTTGCCGCCGTACTCCATGTCGCGGTTGACGGTGCGACGCATGTAGGGGAGTGGGGTCTGCCAGCGAATGATCTCGGGCACCATCTTCGGCACGAGGCCGGGATCCGCGATCAGCTTGTCGTACTGGTCGCCGAACTTGTTCAGCCCGTAGACGCTGCCCGACATCGTGTTGCGGGTGGTGTCGTTGCCGCCCACGATCAGGAGCAGCAGGTTGCCGAGGTGGGCCATCGTCGGCATGTCCTTGGTGGCCTCGCCGTTGGCCAGCATCGACACCAGGTCGAAGCCCGGGTTCTTGCGGCGCTCTTCCCACAGGCCCTCGAAGTACTGCACGCACTCATACAGCTCGGCGTTGCGCTGGGCCTGGGTCTCGACGATGCCGCCCGGCTGGGGGATCGCGAAGACGATGTCGGACCAGCGGGTGAGCTTGCGGCGATCCTCGAGCGGGAAGTCGAACAGGGTGGCGAGCAGCAGGGTGGTGAGCTCGACCGACACGGTGTCGACCCAGTCGAACGTCTCGTTCTCCGGCAGCGAATCGAGCACGTTGACGGTGCGCTCACGGATCAGCTCGTCGAGATTGCGGAGACTCTTCGGCGCCGAGATGGCCCGCACCGTCTTGCGCTGCTCGGTCTGCTCCGGCGGGTCCATGGCGATGAACGGGCTGATGCGCTGCACCGACGCCTGCTGTTCGGGGCTGCCGACCCGGAGCCCGATACTGATGCCGTTGGCCGAGGAGAAGTCCTGCCAGTTGCCGTCGATCGCTCGGACGTCCTCGTACTTCGTGATCGACCAGTAGCGCCCGGCCGTCTCGATCTCGTTGAGGTGGATCGGGTCCTCGGCCCGCAGCCGTGCGAAGTAGTCGTGCCAGCGATCCTCGAAGAAGAGGTGCGCGTTGAGCGGGTTGATCTCGTCGATCGACAGCTCGGAGGCGGGGGCCACGCCCTCGCCCAGCTCGGCCATCTCCATCTCGGGCGTGCGGACGTTGTCGAGCAGTCCCAGCGGGTTCTCGGTGGCGGTGTCGGTCATCTCGGGTCCCCTTGTCGAGTCCGGCGGCGTGCCGCCAGCCGTGCGGTGGTTCCTAGCCTTACAGAGTATGGCAGGTGACACAAGGCACACCTCGACGGGACCGCGTCAACCGCCCGTCAGGTCGATCACCGTGACCGTGCCCGTGCTGCCGTCGACCTCGATCAGGGCCCCGTCGGGGATGCGACGGGTGGCGTTGGTGACCGAGACGGCGCACGGGATCCCGAGCTCGCGAGACACGATCACGGCGTGGCTCATCACCGCGCCGACGTCGACGACCACCCCCTCGGCCGCCATGAACAGTGGCGTCCACGACGGGTCGGTGAGCGGGGCGACCAAGATCTCGCCCGGCGCCAGCCCCCGCGGGTCGGCCGGATCGGTCACGACCCGGGCTCGACCCTTGGCCACCCCGAGGCAGCCCGGCAACCCCGTGATCGACTCACCGACCTCGACCGGCGGCAGCTCGTGGGTCCGCAGCTCCCACTCGTCAAGGGGCGGCTGGGCGCCGCTGAAGAAGAACGGTGGGAAGCGCTCCTTGAGGCGGGCGTGGGTGGCACGGCGGCCGGCGATCGTGTCGGCGAACGCAGCCGGATCCTCGACGTAGGCATCGAGTTCGTCCTGGACGAGGAACCACATGTCGCCCGTCTGCCCGCCGGCCCGCTCGGCCAGACGTCGATCGAGCTCCATCGCCCGGAGCCGCACCCCGTGGATCGCCCGCACGACGGTGGTCTTGGTCCGCTCCCGGCTCTGGGAGTAGAGCTGAGCGGCGCGCAGGGCCTTGGTGAAGAAGAACCGCGACACGCGGTCGAGCCGGGCGAGGGTCTCCGCCTCGAGCTGCGCCCGCTCGGCCGACAGCTTGGTCAGCTGCCGCTCGGGGTCGTGGCTCTCGTCGGTGCCGCGGAGTCGATCGATCAACGCCAGGGCCAACTCGGGGTCGGTCTCCCAGGTGTCGAAGGCCGTGTCCCACTCGTTGGGCCCGCGCGATCCGAACTCGGCGATGAAGACGGCGAAGGCGTCGAGGAAGCGGCCGGCGTCGGGCAGGGCCCGGAGGCGAGCCATCAGCCCGCCGACGCCCTCGTCGAAGGCGGCGGTGACGGTCGGCGACGCGTTGGCGATCCGACTCAGCTTCCACAGCGCCAGCGACGGCGCCGCGCTGTCGATGTCGCCGAGGCCGGCCAGGAGCCGCACGGCCAGCTCGGGGTCGTCGAAGTTGCGATCGCACAGGTTCGACAGCACGCCGATGGCGAGGCCGGCGCCGAAGCTCACCTTGAGGTGTCGCTCGAACAGCTCCTCGAAGAACGAGATGAACTCGTCGCTGGTCGCGCCTCGCAGGTCCTGATCGGACGCGCCGTCGAGCGTCGGCAGGGCGGCCAGGTAGGCCTCGACCCGTCGTTGGTCCGCTGCGAGCTCCGGCAGTTCGGTGGTGCGCATGAGCGTCACGACGTAGCGCAGGCCGGCCAGCGACGCCCGCCAGTTCTTCTCGCCCGGGATCGGCGTGTGGGGCGGCGGATCGCCGACGCCGAGGAAGCTCATATCGGCGTCCTCGGGTTTGCCGCCCGGCATCCGGGCCGACGCCGTCCGCTGGATGCTGAGGTTGAGATAGGCGTAGCCGCCGAACACGCCGCTGCCGACCGCGGTGGTGATCGGCACGTCGTCGAGCTCGTCCGGCCGGATCAGGCCGGAGTGGAGGATGGCGGCCCGCATGGCGCGCTCGCCGGCCTCGGCGGCCACCGAGAAGCTCATCGGTGTGAACACCTCGGGGTAGACCTCGCCGGCGTTGCCCCGGGTGTAGACGGGGAACAGCGAGCTGGTGTCGTGCCCGACCCAGACGTCATTCGGATCGGTGCTGCCCCCGATCGGCTTCCAGATTCCGTTCACGATGATCCCCCGATCGGCTGCATCCGGCGGTGGCCGGCTGTTGAACGTCGTCCAATACTGGCCAGTCGTCCGGGCGTCGGCAAGTGGATCGGCGGCCCGCCCTCATGGACCGGGGCGACCTGCCGATAGGGGTCGGGCAAGAGGGCAGGCGCATCCGACGCCAGTGAGGGAGTACAGAGATGACTGCAGTGACCACCCCCGTGGTCGATTCGGGCGATCCCGAATCCGTCGACAGCGAGGCGCTCGTCGAGCGGCTCACCCAGGAGGTCGAGCACCTCCGATCCTGCGTGGCACAGATCCTCGACCTCCTCGACGATCAGTCCGACGCCATGGACGACCTCGGCCTGCTCGCCGACCGGATCGCTCTGGTCGAGCGCCGCGTGCAGCGGGCCGAGTCGGCCGGCCGCTGACCGACCCGGTCCGAGCAAACGTGCACATGGACGACTTCCGGCACCCGTTCGCGCCTCCGCCGGTCGAACAACACGACGTGCCCTGGCGCGACTTCCAGCAGACCACCAAGTTCGCGGTGATGCTGGGCCTCGCCGCCGCCTGCTGGTACCTCACCTTCATCTACGACCGGGCGCACGAGAACCACCCGGTGCTGTGGTGGTTCACCCTGCTCGCCGAGTCGCTCGTCGTGCTCCACACCGTGGGGATCTGGTCGACGCTCGCCGGCTATCGCAGCGACATCCCCGAGGCCCAGGAGCTCGGCGCCATCCGGCGTTCGCTGCTCACCGGGGAGATCGACTGCCCGGCGATCGACGTCTATGTCTGCTGCGCCGGGGAGCCCGACCACGTGGTGCTGCGCACGGTCATCGCCGCCCAGGAGATGCTGTTGCCGCACAACACGTGGATCCTCGACGACGGCCGGAACGACCGCCTCCGGGACGCCGCCGAGCGGCTCGGCGTCGGCTACCTGCGCCGCAGCACCGACGCCCACGCCAAGGCCGGCAACGTCAACGCCGCCTTCCAGCGCACCGACGGGCGCTTCGTGGCGATCCTCGACGCCGACCACGTGCCGCGGCCCGACTTCCTCGCGCAGACCGTGCCGCACCTGATCGCGAACCCGTCGGTCGGCATGGTGCAGACGCCGCAGACCTACGACCCCACCGACCGCGGCATGATCGCGGAGGGGGCCGCCGTGAGCCAGGAGCTCTTCTACACGGCGATCATGCCGGCCAAGAACGCCTCCAACTCCGCGTTCTGCGTCGGGACCAACGTCGTGTTCCGCCGGTCGGCGCTCGCCTCGCTCACCACCGAACCGGGGGCGTCGACCGAGACGACCCGGCTCGGTCGGGAGTATCCGGCCGGGGGGATCTGGGTCGGGTCGAACAGCGAGGACGTGTGGACGTCGCTCGAGCTGATCCGGCGCGGCTGGCGCACGGTCTTCGTGCCCAAGGTGCTCACCCGCGGCCTCACCCCCGACCGGCTGCGACCGTTCCTGGCCCAGCAGTTCCGCTGGGCGTGCGGCGGCTGGGAGATGCTGTTCCGGGCCCGCGTGCTCTCCGAGCACCGCCTCACGCTGAGCCAGAAGGTGCAGTACCTGATGGTGCCCAGCCACTACGCGCTCTCGATCGCCACGGCGATCTTCCTGTTCATGTCGCCGGTCTACCTCCTGGTCGACCAGAGCCCGATCCAGGCCGGGTTCTGGGACTGGCTGGCCCACTACGCCCCCTTCTACCTGCTGACGATCGCAGTGCCGTTCCTGCAGGCGGGCAAGGTCCGGCCATCGGCGATCGTCATGTCGCTGGCCGCCGTGCCCGCCCACCTGCGAGCCCTGCTGATGACCATCACCCGTCAGCAGGCGCCCTGGACCCCCACCCATGGGCAGCACCGAGGGTTCTCGCTGCGCGACGTCGTCCCCCACCTCGCGATCGGGGTGTTCTCGATC
>JBPEXC010000298.1:0-10392 GCA_052032035.1 Acidimicrobiales bacterium
CGCCGCCCCCGATCGACCACAGCGCCAGGATCAGGAACACGGCGAACACCCCGGCCAGGAACAGCCAGCCGAGGAGGGTGTTGTCGTCGTCCTCCTCCTCGTCGACGCTGTCGGCGGCACCGGCGACCGCGACCGCCGCCACGGCCTCGTCGCTGCCGTCGGCGGCGGCGCCGGCGGTGGCCGCACCCACGAGCACGGCCTCCTCGTCGTGGTCGTTGGCGTCGTCGTCACCGTCGCCGGATCGGATCGAGATGTCGTGGGTGCGGCTCATGTCGTCGCCTCGTTGGGTTGCGGGTGCGGGGCGGGCGTCTGGTGGTCTACAGATCCTGCGGGAGTCGGGTGAGTGCGTCCTGCACTCGCTCCTCCGGATATGCGTAGTCGACCATGTCGCCCGAGAAGTAGCGATCGTAGGCGGCCATGTCGAGCAAGCCGTGCCCACACAACGCGGTCAGGATCACTCGCTCCTCGCCCGCCTCCTTGGCCTCGAGCGCCTCGCGCACCGCGCCGGCGAGGGCGTGGGTCGGCTCGGGGGCCGGCACGATCCCCTCGGTGCGGGCGAAGCGCACGCCGGCGTCGAAGCACTCGGTCTGGTGGATCGCCTCGGCCTCGATCAGCCCGAGCTCGTAGATGTGGCTGATCAGCGGCGACATGCCGTGATAGCGGAGGCCGCCGGCGTGGATCTCGTCGGGGATGAAGTCGTGGCCGAGCGTGTGCATCTTCATCAGCGGGGTCATGCCGGCGGTGTCGCCGAAGTCGTAGGCGTAGACGCCCTTGGTGAGCGACGGGCACGCGGCGGGCTCGACCGCCTTGATCCGGGGCGAGATGTTGCCGGCGAGCTTCTCGCGCAGGAACGGGAAGGTGAGCCCGGCGAAGTTGGAGCCGCCGCCGGTGCAAGCCACGATCACGTCGGGGGTGTCGTCGACCTTCGCCAGCTGCTTGATCGCCTCCTCACCGATGATCGTCTGATGCATCAGGACGTGGTTGAGGACCGAGCCGAGGGCGTAGCGGACCTCGGGGTCCGGGGCTGCCATCTCGACCGCCTCGGAGATGGCGATGCCGAGACTGCCCGGGTTGTTCGGGTCGTCGGCCAACAGCTTGCGGCCGTACTCGGTCACGTCGCTCGGGCTCGGATGGATCGTGGCTCCGAACGTCTCGATCATCGCCTTGCGATAGGGCTTGGCGTCGTAGCTGGCGCGGACCTGCCAGACCTCACACTCCATGTCGAACAGAGCACAGGCGAAGGCCAGGGCGGTGCCCCACTGGCCGGCCCCGGTCTCGGTGGTGAGCTTCCGGATGCCCTCGAGCTTGTTGTAGTAGGCCTGGGGCACCGAGGTGTTGGGCTTGTGGGAACCGGCCGGGCTGACGCCCTCGTACTTGTAGTAGATGCGGGCCGGGGTATCGAGCGCCTTCTCCAGTCGGCGGGCCCGGAACAGCGGCGACGGCCGCCACAGCTTGTAGACCTCCTGCACCTCCTCGGGGATGTCGACGAAGCGGTCCTGGCTGACCTCCTGCATGATCAGCGCCATCGGGAACAGCGGCGCGAAGTCGTCGGGGCCGGCCGGCTCGCGGGTGCCGGGATGGAGGGCCGGGGGCGGGGGCGATGGCAGGTCGGGCACGAGGTTGTACCACTGGGTCGGCATCTCCGACTCGTCGAGGAGGATCTTGGTGAGGTCGGTCATGACGGTCGTCCCTTCGTTCACGTCGCGCACGACGGGGTGGTGCGGCAGAACGACCGTACAACCGCAACGCCGGTCGGGTCATCCGGCCGACCGGCACGGGTCCGCCGCCGCAGGCGGCGACGGGAACATGACGTCGGTCACCGTCGTTGTGGTGCTGCGGCTACAGCAGCCGTGACGTCGAGCGCCCTAACATCGGCGCTCGTACGGCCGAAGCGAGCCGTACGGTGGCACGACGGTTGACGACACCCTGAGGAGGGACTGATGGGACTGATGGACAAGCTGCGCAACGAGCTGGTCGACATCATCGAGTACTTCGACGACTCCCGCACCACGCTCGCCTGGCGGTTCCCCCGCTATCAGAACGAGATCAAGAACGGCGCGCAGCTCATCGTCCGTGAGGGTCAGCGGGCCGTCTTCGTCTACCGGGGCGCCCTGGCCGACCAGTTCGAGCCGGGCCACTACGAGCTGACCACCGAGAACCTCCCCCTCCTCAGCACCCTGCAGGGCTGGAAGCACGGCTTCGACAGCCCGTTCCGCAGCGAGGTCTACTTCATCAACACCCGCATGACCGAGGTGAAGTGGGGCACCCCCACCCCGGTCGTCGTGCGCGACCCCGACTTCAAGATGGTCGAGGTGCGGGCCAACGGCATGTGCCAGGTGAAGGTCGCCGACACCGCCATCTTCCTCCGCGAGGTGATCGGCACCGACTCCAACGTCGACGTCGCCGAGATCACCGAGCTGATCCGCCAGGTGATCGTCGGGGCGTTCAGCGACATGGTCCTCGAGACCGGCCTGGGCGTCATCGACCTCCAGGGCCGCCAGCGGGAGCTGTCGGGCAAGCTGCGCGAGTACGTGGTCGAGCGCGTCGACGACGAGTTCGGCCTCGACATCCCCGCCATCGACATGAAGGTGTCGCTGCCCGAGGAGATCCGTCAGGCGATCACCCGCGGCACCGCCCGCGGCGCCGAGGAGAGCCAGTTCCTCGACCAGGTCGGCGACAACCTCGGCGCCTACTCCCAGGTGAAGGCCGCCGACTCGATGCTGGCCGCCGCCCAGAACCCGGGCGGCTCCGGCGCCATGGGCGACATGATGGGCATGGCGATGGGCATGAACATGGCCAACCAGATGGCCCAGAACATGGGAGGCGGAGCTTGGGGCCAGCCCCAGCAGCAGGCCGCTCCGGCCGCGCCGCCGCCCCTCCCCCAGCAGGTGACCTACCACGTCGCCGTCAACGGTCAGCAGGCCGGCCCCTTCACCGTCGACCAGCTCCGTACCGGGCTCACCACCGGTGAGATGACCGCCGACTCGCTCGTGTGGACCGCCGGCATGGCGGCCTGGACCGCCGCCAAGGACGTGCCGGCGCTGGCGACGTTGTTCGCCGCACCGCCGCCCTTGCCGACCGACCCGCCGCCCGCACCCCCTGCCTCGTAAGCCCGACCGGCCATGAGCGACCCGCAGCCACCCCAGCCCCCGCAACCGCCAGGGGGCTCGCCTCAGCCTCCCCCGGCACCACCACCCGTGCCGCCGTCCAACGCCCCGGCACCACCACCGGTCCCGACGGCCGCTCCACCGGCACCGCCGGTGGAGGTCGCCCCACCCGCGCAGCCGGCCGAGGATCCCTCGGTCTACGAGAGCTACTACGAGCAGGAGGATGTCGGCGACCGCCCGTGTTCGGCGTGCGGTGGTGCGCTCGTGTTCGACATCCCCACCCAGGCCCTCAAGTGCACCCACTGCGGCAACGCCGAGGAGATCCTGCACACCGAGGGCGCCGAGGTGCGGGAGCAGAACATCAAGCGGGCGATGGCCGCCGCCCACGGGCTCGGCGACCGGCTCGCCCACTACGAGGGCGAGAAGGAGATCATCTGCCAGAACTGTGGCGGCCACACCACCTTCACCGGCACGTTCACCTCGACCCGCTGCCCCTACTGCGCCACGCCGCTGCAGCGCACCGACGTCCACGAGGCACCCGACCGGCTCGCCGTCGACGGCGTGCTCCCGTTCAAGGTCAGCGACGACCAGGCGAAGGAGATCCTCGGGAAGTGGATCAACGGCCGCTGGTTCGCCCCCAACGAGTTCAAGAAGTATTCGTCCCACGGCAGCTTCGCCAGCGTCTACACCGCCTACTTCACCTTCGATGCCGACGCCACCACCGACTACACCGGGCAGCGAGGCACCAACCACACCCGCACCGTCGGCACGGGCGACCAGAAGCGCACCGTCACCGAGATCCGCTGGCGTCCGGCCCGGGGCCGGGTCTTCAACTCCTTCGACGACATCACCGTGCAGGGCAACACCGGCCTCGAGAAGCGCTTCGTCGAGAAACTCGAACCGTGGCCGACGACCAACGCCCTCGAGCCGTTCAGCCTCGACTACCTCGCCGGCCACCTGTCGCGCACCTACGACCGCAACGTCGAGGAGTGCTTCGTCGAGGCCCAGGACAAGATGCAGCCCACGATCGACTCGTCGATCCGCCGCGACATCGGCGGCGACCACCAGCGCATCAACTCGAAGAAGACCTACCTCGCCAACGTCACCTACAAGCACGTCCTGCTGCCGGTCTGGCTGCTGACCGTGATCTACGACAACCAGCCGTGGCAGGTCTTCATCAACGGGGCCACCGGCGAGATCCACGGCGAGCGGCCGTGGAGCAAGGTGAAGATCGCCGCAGCGGTGATCGCCGTGCTGATCGTGATCGCCATCGCCCTCGCGATCAGAGCGGCGTCCGGCTGACGGCTAGATTCGGGGCGTGAGCTTCCTCGTCGTCGTCCTCGGTCTCGGCGTGCTGGCGGCCGTCGGGGCCGGCATCTACCTCGCCGGCGCGAAGGCGGTGAAGCGGTCGGCCGATCGGTCGCTCCAGATCGTGCCCGGGGTCGAGCTCGACGTGCCCGCCAACTGGTACGGCTCGCACGAGGCCGAGGCCCGCCTCCACCGGCGGCTCCGCGACGCGGTCGCCTCGGTGCGGGCCGCGGCCGCCGGCGACGCGTCGCTCGCGCTGACCCTGAGCCAGCTCGAGGACCACGCCCTGCGGCTCGACCGCCACCTCATCAACGTGGCCCGGCTCCCGGCGTCGGCCCGCCAACCCCAGGTCGCCGAGGCCACCCGGGCGGTCGAGACCTTCGAGGAACTCACGGCCCAGACCCTGACGGGCGCCACCGCCTACGGGCTCGAGTCGTCGACCAGCGACCTGTCCCGCCTCACCGACGAGCTGGGCGCCCTCGAGGCGGCCCGCCAGGAGGTCGAGGAGATCGACCGTCGCCAGCGCGGCGAAGCGTGACACACGCCCGGTGGGTGAACGCGCTCGCCGCAGGGAACACCATGGAGCCATGACCACCCAGCGTCCCGCCCCGGCGGCCACCTACCGCCTCCAGCTCGGTCCGGCGTTCACGTTCGCCGATGCGGTCGAGGCCGTCGATGCCATCGCGGCCCTCGGCGTCTCCCACCTCTACCTCTCCCCCGTCGCCGAGGCGGTCACGGGATCCACCCACGGCTACGACGTGGTGCGCCCCGACCAGGTCCGGGCCGAGATCGGCGGCCCCGACGGACTCCGGGCCCTGTGCGAGCGAGCCCGTGCCGCGGGCCTCGGCGTGATCGTCGACCTGGTGCCCAATCACACCTCCGCCGTCGAACCGCACCGCAATCCCTGGTGGTGGGCGCTGTTGGCCGAGGGCCGCGACGGGCCGGCGGCCGAGGTGTTCGACGTCGACTGGGCGATCGCCGACGGGCGCGTGGTCGTGCCGGCGCTCGGTCGCCCGCTCGACGAGGCCGTCGCCGCCGGCGAGCTGACGATCGACGAGATCGACCTCGACGGCAGCACCGCCCGCGTGGTCCGCTACTGGGAGCGGGTGTTCCCGTTGCGGGCCGACGGGCCCCGACCCGAGGTGGGGGCAGCGCCGAGGGAGGTGGCCGACGCGCTCGCCGCCCAGCACTACGAGCTGCAGTTCTGGCGCGAGGGGCGTCGCAACGTGCGGCGGTTCTTCACCATCGACGACCTCGTCGCCATCCGTCCCGAGGTCGACCGCGTCTTCGACGCCGTGCTCGCACCGGTCGCCGACCTGGTGGCGGAGGGGCTGGTCGACGGCGTCCGCCTCGACCACATCGACGGCCTGGCCGACCCCCTCGATTACCTCGACCGCCTCCGGACACGGCTCGGCGACGACGCGTGGATCCTCGTGGAGAAGATCGTCGTCGGCGACGAACGACTCGGCGACGCGTGGGCCGCCGACGGCACCACCGGCTACGAGTGGATCACCCTCGTCGACCACGTCTTCACCCATCCCGACGGGGAGGACGCCATCACCCGATGGTGGCAGCGGGTGTCCGGCGACGACGTCGCCTACCACCACCAGGAGCGCCGCGGCGTGCGCGACGTGCTCGACGGCGCCCTCCGGCCCGACCTGGAGCGGGTCGTGCGCTCAGGGCGAGCCGTGCCCGGCTCCCCCACCGAACGGGCGATCGTCGCCCTCACGGTGGAGCTCGGCCGCTACCGCACCTACCTCGACGGCGGATCCGACGAGCACCACGCCGCCGAGCGCAGCGTGGTGGGGGCCGCCGCCGCTCGCGCCGCGAAGGGGCTCGACGCGGCCGGGCGCGACGCCCTGGCCGGCGTGGTGACCGAACTGACCGACGGCGGCCCGACCGACGGCACCGAGCTCCGCACCCGCTGGCAGCAGCTCACCGGACCGGCATTGGCCAAGGGCGGTGAGGACCGGGCCCTCTACCGGTCGCTGCGACTCAGCGCCCACAACGAGGTCGGTGGCGATCCCGGCCGCTGGACCACGTCGCTCGACGCCTTCCACGACCACAACAGCTGGGTGGCCGCCCACCTCCCCCGCACCCTGCTGGCGTCGTCGACCCACGACACCAAGCGCAGCGAGGACGTCCGAGCCCGCCTCCTCGCCCTCACGGCGATGGCCGACGTCTGGGTCGAGCAGGCCGACGCCTGGCTCCACCCCGACGACGCCGCCGATCTGGTGCCGACCGTCGGCGGCGTGGCGGCGTCGCTCGCCGTGCAGACCGCGGTGGCGGCCTGGCCGATCGACGCCGACCGTCTCGGCGACTACCTCGTCAAGGCCGGTCGCGAGGCCGAACTGCTCACGTCGTGGATCGACGTCGACGACGCCCACGAGGCCGCGCTGCGCCGCGTCGCCCGCCACCTCTGCGACAAGCGCGGCAAGGAGATCGCAGCGTTCGTCGAACGCGTCGACCCGGCGGCGAAAGCGATCGCCCTCGCCCAGTTGGTGCTGCGCCTCACCGCGCCCGGCGTGCCCGACCTCTACCAGGGGTCGGAACGCTGGCTCCGCACGTTGGTCGACCCCGACAACCGGGCGCCGCTCGACGTCGCTGCGCTCCGCGAGGTCGTCGCCTCGATCGATCCCGACGGCGACCCGTTCGCCGCCGAACACCCGAAGGCGGCGGTGACGGCCCGACTGCTCGACGCCCGCCGGGCCTCCCCGGCGCCGTTCGGACCGGAGGCCGACTACGAGCCCCTCGCGGTGGAGGGTCCACACGCCGACGACGTCGTCGCCTTCGAGCGTCGGGGACCCGACGGGACGGGGTTCGTCACCGTCGCCGCCCGCTTCCCGACGTCGGCGGTTGCGCACGGCTGGGAGGCGACCGCCGTCGCGTTGCCGTCGGGCGAGTGGCGCGATCTCCTGCGGCCGGTCGACCACCCGGTCGTCCCGGCCGGCCGATGCGGGCTCGCCGACCTGCTCGGCGACCGTCCGGCCGCCGTGCTCCGGCGCTCCGCGGAGATGTGACCAACGCCCGTTCCCTTACGGTGTCAGGGGCCGGAGAATGGGTAGGCCGAGACGAACGGGTCGATCGTCGACCCGTTCGTGATCGACCACCACACCCAGGGCAAAGGATGGCAGCCATGCAACGACTGCAGGAACGAGCGGCACACTTCAACGCGACAGAACTGTTCGAGGAGATCGACCGGTTCCTCGCCTCGATCGAGGAGCGGCTCCCGGCCGTGCCCGCCGCCGGCATCAAGGTCCAGCGCGCGGTGAACGCCCGGATGCGCGACGTCGTCGAGGACGCCACCGGCCGGTTCCGCACCACCACCGCCGACGACACCGAGCGCCTCGAGAAGACCGAGGACGCCGTCGCAGACGAGGTGGAAGACGCTGTGGCGAACGTTGAGGACGACGTGGCGCCGGACTACACGTCGATGACGAAGGCGGAGCTCTACGAGCTGGCCCAGGCCCGCGACCTCGAGGGTCGCTCGTCGATGAACAAGGCAGAACTGGTCGCTGCGCTCGGCAACAGCTGACGCCGGTTGCGCTCAGGGCCGCCTGCGGCGCTGAGCGCAACGAAACCTCAGGACCGGACCAACAGGGCGGCCGACCAGGAGGCCAGCGTGTGGGCGGTCGCGTCGACCGCGCCCGTGGCCACCTCGACCTCGCCGGGCGGCAGGTCGACGACCTCGTCGGAGAAGTTGAGGACCACGGTGACGACCCGCCGATCGTGTGCTTCGCCCAGCGATCGGGTCATCGTCACGCACCCGTCGGTCTCGGTGACGATCACCTCGGCCGCCGGCGACGTGAGCTCGGGGTGGTGCCGTCGAGCGCCGAGCAGCGCCTTGGTGAGGGCCAGCAACTCGGCGTGGCTCCCGCCCTCCGCGAGCGACGGGTCGAGGACGGCCGACGCCCGCGTCGCCGGGTCGTAGGGGTCGGGCGGCTCGCCCTCCCAGTCGAAACCGGCGAACTCCTCCTTGCGGCCGTTGCGCACCGCCGCTCGGAGCTCGTCGCTCGAGTGGTCGGCGAAGAACGGGAACGGCGCCGGGTCGCCGTACTCCTCCCCCATCCACAGCATCGGGGTGAACGGCGACAGCAGCACGGCGGCGAGCGCCAGGCGGCGCTGATCGGCGTCGACGATCGTGTCGAGCCGGTCGCCGTCGCGACGGTTGCCGACCTGGTCGTGGTTCTGGTCGCACACGACGAAGCGGCGCTGGTCGAGATGGTCGACCGGGCGACCGTGGCGGCGACCCCGCGCCGGGGAGTACCCACCCCGGTACTTGAAGGTGTGCCGCAGGATGTCGGCGACGTCGGCGGGTCCGTCGAAGTCGACGTAGTAGCCGGCCCGGTCGCCGGTGAGCGACACCCGGATGGCGTGGTGGTACTCGTCGTTCCACTGGGCATCGGCGCCCCACCCCAGGGGGCGATCGGCCAGCATGCGCGGGTCGTTGGAGGGTGACTCCAGGATCGTGAGCACGTGGCGACCGTCGCGCTCGCCGATGCGGTGGGCCTCGGCGACGAGCTGCTCGAACAGGGGCACCGGCGTCGGGTCGATCACGGCGTGGACCGCGTCGAAGCGCAGCCCGTCGAGGCGGTGGTCGTCGATCCACTGCCGAATCGTGTCGACGAACAGGCGGCGGACCTGGTCGGAGCCGGGCTCGGCGACGTTGATGGCGTCGCCCCACGGGGTGCGGTAGGTGTCGGTGGTGTAGGGGGCGAAGCGCCACAACACGTTGCCCTCGGGGCCGAGGTGGTTGAAGACGACGTCGAGCACGACGGCGAGCCCGAGCCGGTGGGCTCGGTCGACGAAGCGGGCGAGCGCCTCGGGGCCGCCGTAGGCGTCGTGGACGGCAGCCGGGAACACCCCGTCGTAGCCCCAGCCGTGGCGGCCGGAGAATTGGGCGAGCGGCATCAGCTCGACGACGGTGACCCCGAACGCAGCGAGCCGGCCGAGTTCGTCGGCGGCGGCGTCGAGCGTGCCGTCGGGCGTGAAGGTGCCGACGTGGAGCTCGTAGATCACGGCCTCGTCGAGCGGCACGCCCCGCCAGCGACCACCAGCGAGGCTGGCGTCGGTGTCGGTGCCGGCGAACGCTGCCGGGTCGACGACGGCCGACGGACCGTCGACCCCCTCGGGCTGCCAGCGCGAGGCCGGGTCGGGGCTCTCGGCGGGTTGGTCGCCGGCTCGGGCGTGGTCGTCGTCGAGCACCACCCAGTAGCGGGTGCCGTGCCCGGCGTCGGCCGCGGTGCCCACCCACACCCGGTCGGCGCCCTCGCCGTCGGCGGTGAGGTCGATCGAGCGGGCGTCGCCGCCGTCGCCGTCGAGGAGGCGGATCGAGACGGCGTGGGCGGCGGGGGCCCACACCTCGAAGCGGGTCGAGCCGTCGGGGAGGACGGTCGCTCCGGGGCGGGTGGCAGCAGGAGTCGGCACGCCCTGATTGTCGCCGATCAATCGACCGATCGGGTGCGACCGGTCGCCGGGGTGAGGAACACCGCCGAGAGCGGCGGCACGGTCACCAGCAGCGACTGGAAGCAGCCGTGGGAGTCGACCGGGAGGGTCTCGGCGGTCCCACCGTCGAGCGCTGCCACGCCGCTGCCGCCGAAGCGCTCGTCGTCGCCGTTGAGCCGCTCGACCCACCGTCCCCGGACGGGCACGCCGATCCGGTAGTCGCGCTGGATCCCGGGGGTGGCGTTGAAGAGGCAGACCACCGGGTCGCCGGCGTCGTTGGTCCGCAACCAGGCGAAGATCGAGTTGCGGGCGTCGTCGGCGACCAGCCATCGGAACCCGTTCGGGTCGGTGTCGCTGCGGTGGAGGGCGGGCTCGGCGGCGTAGAGCTCGTTGAGGGCGGCCACCCACTGCCGCACGCCGGCGTGGCCGGGGGCGTCGTGGAGCGACCAGTCGAGCCAGCGGTCGTGATCCCACTCGTGGGGGTCGGCGAGCTCGCCGCCCATGAAGAGCAGCTTCTTGCCGGGCTGGCCCC